>JANMDL010000474.1:0-14987 GCA_031376295.1 Chitinophagales bacterium | reverse complement strand
TCTTCCCCTTTAAAAATATTACCACCACCAAGGGGGCTCCAGGCCATGGGTGTTATACCATTGCCCAGGCAATAGTCAAGCGTGCCATCAATAAAGGGGCGCAGGCGCAGCAGTGACAGTTCAAGCTGGTTAAAAGCTATTTTATACCGCTGATGGATAAGTGCTGTTTGTGATGCGGTAAAATTGGATACGCCAAACTGTAATACTTTGCCCTGCTGGTGCAGTAAAGTAAATGCTTCCGCAATTTCGTCGGGATGCATCAATGGGCTGGGGCGGTGCAGCAACAGCACATCTATATAATCAGTATTAAAATTAGTTAATGAAGTTTCTACCGATTGGAGTATATGCTGCCTGCCGATATCATAATGCTTTATGGTGTGCTGCGGCCGGTTATCTGAAACCATCAGAATGCCACATTTGGTAATCAACTGTATGCGGCTGCGGAGGCTGCTGTCAATTAACAGGGCATCACCAAATTCTTTCTCAGTAGTATAATGGCCATAAATATCGGCATGGTCAAAACTGGTTGCACCCGCTTCAATAGATGCATTAATAATGTGGAGGTATTGTTCCCTGGAAAACTTTACTCCCCAGGCACCCCATTTCATAGTACCTGCAATGATTGGTGATAAGGCCATTGTATTTTTTTTTTCGCTAATTTCTTAAATAATTGGCAATAACTGTTTTTTCGCTGTCGATTCTTTTTATTCAGCTTTAGGATTACTATCCATAATTGGATAGTAAGTTTTGCTGCAGGCAATAATAAAAAAACCTTCCACAATGGGAAGGTTTTTTGATGCTTATATCAACTGAGATTAATAATCTTTGTTGTAACCGCCACGGCCACCACCGCCGCCATAACCACCACCGCCGCCACGGCTTCCGCCGCCACCGCCGCCACCGTAGCCACCACTTTTCTTGTAGCCACCGCCACCACCAGATCCACCGCCGAAGCTGCGTTTCTTGTAGCCACCATCGCCACCACCTTCAGGACGTGGTTGTGATTCGTTAACGATAATTTTACGACCCTGAACTTCAGTTTCGTTCAGTGCTGCAATAGCAGCTTTTGCCTGCTCATCGTCAGTCATTTCAACAAAACCAAAGCCCTTACTGCGGCCGTTCATTTTGTCTTTAAGAATTTTTGCACTTGTAACTGTACCAAACTCAGTGAACATAGTGTTCAGGTCTTCGTCAGTCATGGTCCAGCTAAGGTTTCCAACGTAAATGTTCATTGTAAAAACTTTTAAAAAATTAAAAAAATAAAAACAGTAATGACTTAGTTGCTACAATGATCTGAACTACTTGGAAAAGCTTTTATCAGCCAAAACAGAAAAACTAAAACCATTAACACTATAGTAAAGGTAGGGATTTTGATGAGAATAACAACTAATCAGCATTTTTTATGCAATTTGAAACCCGGAAACTTATGCTGGGTAACGCTTTTAGGTCGAATTTGGGGTAGTTTAATCATTAATTTCACTTTTTTTACAAAATTCCGTAATAAATTGCCCCTAATGCAGCCCGGACGTAACTGATAAAGGGGTAATGCACAAAAAAACCCTCTTTTCAATCAGAAAAGAGGGTTTAAATATGTTATATGGTAAAGCTACTCAGCTACCACATCAAATTCAACTTCGGTTTCGTTGCCGTTGCCAAAATCAATTTTTGCTTTGTGTATACCAAGTTCTTTTACTTCATCGACAATCGAAATACGGCGGCGGTCAATTTCGTAGCCTTTCTGCTCACGGATTGCACGGGCAATCTGTACAGAAGTTACACTACCAAATATTTTACCACTTGTACCGGTTTTAGCACCAATTTTAAGGGCACCCGACTGTAAAGCTGTAATAACGCTGTTGATTTCTGCCAGTAATTTGGCTTCTTTCTTGGCTTGCTGCTTTCTGCGCTCTTCCAGCATTTTCATGTTGGAGGGGTTAGCCTCTACCGCCATTTTTTGCGGAATGAGGAAGTTGCGGCCATAACCGTTTTTTACAGTTACCAGTTCATTGGCACCACCCAGGTTGTTTACGTCTTGTATTAATATTACTTGCATGGTTGCCTCCTATTTTAACAGATCGGTTACGTACGGCAAAATCGCCATTTGGCGGGCTTTTTTTACTGCTTCGCTCACCTTACGCTGGTACTTCAAAGAGTTACCACTCAGGCGGCGGGGCAATAATTTTCCCTGCTCATTCAAAAATTTCCTTAAAAAATCTGCATCCTTGTAATCAATGTAGTGGATGCCCATTTTCTTAAAGCGGCAGTACTTCTTTGGACGTTTCTCAGCCTTAATGGCGGTGAGATACTTGATTTCATTCTTAGCCATTGGTCACCTCCGCTTTTTGTGATTCTGAACGTACGCCGGTTCTTTTTTTAGTGTTGTACTCAACGGCGTATTTGTCGAGTGCTGTGTACATGTGCCGCATAACGGATTCGTCCCGCAGCAACTGAGTCTTCAGCTTCTCATTGAAGTTGGTTGGCGCTATGTACTCCATTACCCAGTAGATACCTGTCGTCTTCTTGGCAATGGGATAGGCCAGTGATTTCAGTCCCCAGGGGTTGTTGTGCAATACTTCTCCACCATTGTCGGTAACAAGGGCGGCGTACTTTTTCTGAGCGGCTTTAAAATCGTCGTCAGACAGCACCGGGGTAAAAATCACCATCAATTCGTAATTCTGCATTTCCCTGATTTTTTGTTTAAAAATTTGATTAATTACCGCCTGCTGAGTATCAAACCCGGCAAACGGGCTGCAAAAGTAGGGTTTTTTGGCGGAACAGGGCAATAAATAGAGGGTTTTTTTGTAAAAAGATGAAAGGAAAGGCGTTGACCGTTGGTCGTTGGCCGATGACCGTTGACGTTGATTGGAAAAGGAGGTTGATTGAAACATACTTGTCAATCAACATATCAACTCAACTACCAGCACTCCCAATAGCCAATACCCTAACCGCAATACCTAATCCCCCAATTTTTAATTTTTCATTTTTAATTCTTCTTTCTCCCTTCCCTTACCTTTGCGCCTCCAAATTGAAATAGTGAAGTATATAAATGAAATAAATAAGCGCAAAACATTTGCCATCATTTCTCACCCGGATGCCGGTAAAACCACCCTTACGGAGAAGTTTCTGCTATTTGGCGGTGCCATACAGGTGGCGGGTGCCGTAAAAAGCAATAAAATAAAAAAACACGCCACTTCCGACTTTATGGAGATAGAGCGCCAGCGGGGTATCAGTGTGGCCACCAGTGTAATGAGTTTTGAATACAAGGGCAATTTAATTAACCTGCTGGATACACCCGGCCACAAGGATTTTGCTGAAGATACTTACCGCACTTTAACGGCAGTGGACAGTGTGGTGCTGGTGATAGACAGTGTGAATGGTGTGGAGGACCAGACCCGCCGCCTGATGGAAGTGGTGCGGATGCGCAATACACCGGTAATTGTGTTTGTAAATAAAATGGACAGGGACGGTAAAAACCGGTTTGATTTGCTGGAAGAAATAGAGAACGAACTCAAAATAAGCCTGCACCCTATGACATGGCCCATCAACAGCGGCAAGGATTTTAAGGGCGTATATAACCTGCCCGAAAAAAACTTAGTTCTGTTTGCAGCCAGTACAAAAGCTGCAGAAGAAGATTTGGTACGGATTGATGACCTGGCTGATGACATACTCGATAAAAAAATCGGCGAAAAAGATGCCGCTACACTGCGGGAAGATGTGGAGCTGATTGACGGAGTGTATGGCGAATTGAATGCCAATGATTATATGGAAGGCAAAATCGCCCCGGTATTTTTTGGCAGTGCAGTAAATAATTTTGGGGTGAGGGAGATGCTGGACAACTTCATCCGCATAGCGCCCGTACCTATGCCCAGGCATACATCTGTACGTGACGTTACGCCTGATGAAGACAAATTCAGCGGCTTCATCTTTAAAATTCACGCCAACCTCGATCCCCGCCACCGTGACCGCATTGCTTTTTTAAGGGTATGCAGTGGCCGCTTTGAGCGCAACAAATATTACCATCATGTGCGCATGGACAGGGACTTCCGCTTCAGTAATCCCTATACTTTTATGGCCCGGCAAAAGGATGTAATTGAAGAGGCATATCCTGGTGATGTAGTGGGTTTGTTTGATACCGGGAATTTTAAAATAGGCGATACATTGACCGAAGGAGAGAATTTTTTCTTTACCGGTATTCCCAGTTTCAGCCCTGAAATATTTAAGGAAGTGATCAACAAGGATCCGATGAAAACAAAGCAGCTGGAAAAAGGATTGCTGCAATTAACGGATGAGGGTGTGGCGCAGTTATTCACCCAGTTTGGCGGCAATAAAAAGATAATTGGTTGCGTGGGCGAACTGCAGTTTGAAGTGATCCAATACCGCCTGCTGCATGAGTATGGTGCTTCGGTGCAATTTAATACCTTACCGTTTTACAAAGCCTGCTGGCTCAGCAGCAACGATAAAAAGAAGCTGGAAGATTTTGCCCGGTTTAAAATGGCCAATATCGGCGAAGACAAAGATGGCCTGATGATATACCTGGCGCAAAGCGAATGGTTCCTTAATACCGAGCGGCAGAACAACCCGGATATTGAGTTTAATTTTACGAGTGAGATACATAAGGGGGAGTAGGTAATAGTGTATTAGGTATTTAAGCTTTGAAGTTATGTTGATAAGTTGAAAGGTTTAAAGTTTATCAGTTCAAAGTTCCTGTACAGTGCGTGTGAGTTTCCATGCAAAATTGCTTCATTTGCATATTTTCACATTTGCACATTGTCTCAATTTGCACATTTAAAAAATTCTCCTACCTTTGCACATGGCAACAATAAATACCCCTCAGCGGGGAAAAAGCAATTCCAAATTTTTTTTCAGTGAAGGTTTAACGTTTGACGACGTGCTGCTGCAACCTGCCTACTCCCAGGTACTGCCACGTGATGTGGATATAAAGTCACGGCTTACCAAGAATATTGCACTCAACGTTCCTATGCTCAGCGCAGCTATGGATACGGTTACCGAAGCACAATTAGCCATCGCCCTTGCCCGTGAAGGCGGCCTGGGTATTTTACACAAAAATATGAGTATTGAGCAGCAGGCCGAGCAGGTACGCAAGGTAAAACGCAGCGAAAGTGGTTTGATACTCGACCCCATTACTTTGCTTGAAAATGCAGTGATTGGCGATGCACTCCGGCTGATGAAAGAGAATAAGATTGGCGGCATTCCTATTGTTGACAAAGATGGTAAGCTGATGGGCATACTCACCAACCGTGACCTCCGTTTTGAAGACAACATGAAGCGCAAAGTAAGCGAGGTAATGACCAGCGAAAACCTGGTAATAGCCCCTGAAGGCACCGATTTAAAAGGAGCTGAAAAAATTTTACGAAAACATAAAGTAGAGAAGCTGCCTGTTGTGAATAAGCAGGGTAAACTAACTGGCCTCATCACTTACCGGGATATTCTGCAGGTAATCAATCACCCCAATGCAGCTAAGGACAGTTTTGGGCGACTGCTGGTAGGCGCTGGTGTAGGCATTACCTATGATGTGCTTGACAGGGTGGCTGCGCTGCACAAAGTGGGCGTGGATGTTATCTGCCTTGATAGTGCACATGGGCATACAAAAGGTGTGATGGATGCGCTGAAACTGATAAAGAAAAACTTTAAGGGGCTGCAGGTGATAGCAGGCAATGTAGGTACGGGTGCAGGAGCCAAAGCGCTGGCTGATGCGGGTGCTGATGCTGTGAAAGTTGGTATTGGCCCGGGTTCCATCTGCACCACACGTATTGTGGCAGGTATTGGCGTACCTCAGATAACAGCCGTGATGGAAGCCGCTGCTGCATTAAAAGGAAAGAATGTAGGCATCATAAGTGATGGGGGCATTCGTTATACAGGGGATATGGTTAAAGCATTGGCTGCTGGTGCCAGTTGTGTGATGATGGGCAATGTGTTTGCCGGCACGGAAGAAAGCCCTGGTGAAACCATTATTTACGAGGGAAGAAAGTTTAAACAATACCGCGGAATGGGCTCACTGGGGGCGATGGCACAGGGCAGCAGTGACCGCTATTTTCAGGATGTGGAAGACGATGTGCAAAAATTTGTGCCGGAAGGCATTGAGGGACGTGTGGCTTACAAGGGTTACCTGAGGGAAGTGGTTCACCAGTTTACAGGTGGCCTGCGGGCGGGTATGGGTTATTGCGGTGCAAAAAATATTGCGGTATTGCAACAGGCGAGTTTTGTAAAAATCACCAATGCTGGTATGCGTGAAAGCCATGCACACGATATTGAAATAACAAGGGAGGCACCCAATTACAGCAGGTAAAATAAATTTAATGACATCAATAACCAATACTACTGGTGCTGCAACTCCGCTTGGAGCTTACCCGCATGCACGCCGGGCAGGTAATCTGCTTTTTCTTTCAGGTATTGGGCCACGGAGCGCCATTGATAACAGTATACCGGGGCTTGAGTTGGATACCGCTGGCAATAAGATAAAATATGATATTGAAGCAGAGTGCCATGCCGTATTTGGCAATGTAAAAGCAGTGCTGGAGGCAAGCGGCAGCAGTTGGGACAGGATAGTGGATGTGACTGTTTTTTTAACCAATATGAAAAATGACTTCCCGGTTTACAATAAAATTTATGGGGATTACTTTGCTTCTGTACAGGCCTGCCGCACCACAGTGGAAGTGTTGAGTCTGCCCACTCCTATTGCCATCGAACTGAAAGTGATTGCAACTGTTGGGTAAATGACTTAATTTGGCAGGGTGATGCCTCTTGCAATAGTTATAGGTAAAATAAGTATTCAAAAAAAATGATGGACTTCGAAAATAACCTTGCGTATGCGCAGCAGTTGGATGAAAATGATTCATTGCGGTATTTCCGCAGCCGGTTTTATATTCCCATCATCAATGGAAAAGAATGTATTTACTTCACCGGTAATTCGCTGGGGCTGCAGCCAAAAACTACGCAGGATGCTGTGCTGAATGAACTGGAAGACTGGGCCAACTTTGGCGTGGAAGGGCATTTTCATGGGCGCAAGCCCTGGTTCAGTTATCATGAAAATTTCCCTGCTCTTTTACAATCAATTACAGGTGCATTGCCCGAAGAATTGGTTGTGATGAACCAGTTGACGGTTAATCTTCACCTGCTGATGACGAGTTTTTACAGACCGGACAAAGAGCGTTTCAAAATAATTTGCGAATCAAAAGCATTTCCTTCTGACCAGTATGCCATGGAATCGCAGGTAAGGCTGCATGGCCTCCATCCTGCTGATGCAATAGTTGAAGTAACTCCCCGTGAAGGCGAATATGCGTTGCGTACAGAAGACGTCATCAGTACCATAAAGCAGCATGGAGATCAAACAGCATTGGTGCTTTTTGGCGGTGTAAATTATTATACGGGCCAGCTATTTGACATGAAAATCATTACGGCTGCGGCACACGAAGCAGGTGCTTATGCAGGCTTTGATTTGGCACATGCAGCGGGTAATGTATCGTTGGAATTGCATGACTGGAATGTGGATTTTGCCTGCTGGTGCAGTTACAAATACCTGAACAGTGGCCCTGGTGGTGTAGCAGGTGTTTTTATTCACAAGAAACATATTGATAACCCTGCTTTGCCGAGGCTGGCAGGTTGGTGGGGATATGATAAGGAAACCCGTTTCAGAATGGAAAAAGGGTTCAAGCCAATTCCCACGGCAGAAGGCTGGCAGTTGAGCAATGCGCCTGTACTAAGCATGGCGGCTCATAAAGCAGCATTGGATGTTTTTAATGAAGCCGGTATGCTTACTCTTGCTGCAAAAGGCAACGCATTGAGCAGCTACCTGATGTTTATACTGGATGAAATTAATAAGGGGCTTGCTGATAAACTGATTGAGATTATCACACCCCGGAATGATGCGGAGCATGGTTGCCAGGTAAGTATTTTGATGCTTCAGCGGGGCAGGGAAGTATTTGAGGCATTAAAGCAGGAAGGTATTATTGCCGACTGGCGTGAACCTAATGTGATAAGGGTGGCTCCGGTTCCTTTGTACAACAGTTTTGAAGAGGTGTATTTATTTGGGCAGGTAATCAGTAAAGTTTTAGCAGGTTAAGTTGAAAAAAGCCATACATGAAGCAGGAACAAATTATAATTATAGGGGCGGGTCTTGTAGGTAGTTTATTATCTATTTACCTTGTGAAAAGAGGGTACACTGTTACTGTATATGAACGCAGACCCGATTCCCGGCTGGGGGCAAACTATGCCGGCCGCTCTATCAATCTTGCCCTTAGCGACAGGGGTATTAAAGCGCTGGAAGAAGTGGGGGCAATGGAATTGATAAAAACCATCGCCATACCCATGCATGGACGGGTGATACACAATGCTGATGGCAATACAGCTTACCAGGCTTACGGAAAAGAAGGGCAGTACATTAATGCCGTATCGAGGGGCGACCTTAACAGCAAGCTGATGGATATTGCAGAGCAGGAAGGCGTAAGGATTTTATTCAACGAAAAGTGTATTGATATCAACTGGAATGAAAACGAAATTAAGTTTGAGCATTCAGTAACAGGTGCTGTGCAATTTGTAAAAGGAGATATAATTTTTGGTTCGGACGGTGCGTTTGCAGCATCAAGGCTGCAGCACCAGTTGCAGCACGACAGGTTTGAATACCAGCAAACATATATTGATTTCGGGTACAAGGAATTAACGATTCCTTCTGGTGAGGGGGGGCAGTTTCTGATGGAGAAAAATGCATTGCACATCTGGCCAAGGGGTAATTATATGCTGATAGCCCTGCCCAATCCCGGCGGTAGTTTTACGGGTACTTTATTTTTTCCATTTGAAGGTAATCCGTCTTTTGCCAGCCTTGATACAAAAGAAAAACTGCATGATTTTTTTGCAACAACATTTGCTGATGCTTATGGCATGATGCCTGCGCTGGCAGAAGAATTTTTTACCAATCCTACCGGCTCACTGGTTACAGTAAAATGTTATCCATGGGTACGCAACAGCAAGTTTGCCTTGATAGGTGATGCCGCACATGCCATTGTGCCTTTTTTTGGCCAGGGCATGAATTGTGGTTTTGAAGATTGCTCAGTGCTGAACAGCCTGATAGGAAAATACAATGGTGACTGGGACCGTATTTTTTCTGACTACCAGCAACTCCGTAAACCTGATGCTGATGCCATAGCGGAACTGGCACTGAATAACTTTGCAGAGATGCGTGACAGGGTAGGAGACCCCGCTTTCTTACTGCAGAAGAAAATTGAAGCACTATTCAGCAGCCGCTACCCCGATAAATGGATACCAGCTTATGCACAGGTTACTTTCAGCCCGCAGATACGCTACAGTGAAGCAATGCGTAATGGTGCCAGGCAGGAAATCATTATGCAGGAAATTATGAAACTGCCGGGTATTGAAACCAACTGGGACTCTGAGCTGGTGGAAAAGCTGATACTGGAAAAATTAAAGGAAGCGCATGTATAAAGTAAAACGTTACCAGGCGAAAGATCAGAAGGAAATACTGAAAATGATGCAGGAAAATCCTTTTGCAATTGTTACAGGCCATGGCGCCGATGGCTATCCCGTGGCCACACATATACCGGTGGAAGTTGAGCTGAAGTCTGACGGTAAAATCATCATCACCGGGCATTTCAGCAGGGCGACCGACCATGCCAAAGCATTTGAAAAGAACAGCAATGCACTGGTAATATTTACTGGCCCGCATGCCTATATAAGTGCAAGCTGGTATACCGATACCCGTATGGCCAGTACATGGAATTACCTGACTGTACATGCAAAAGGGCAACTGAAATACCTGGATGAGGCAGGTACATACAATATCATCAAAGCATTGACTGACAGATACGAAGCAACATCAGAAACCCCGGCCTCAATAGAAAAGATGGATGAGAAATATATCCGCAGTAACTTAAAAGCTATTGTGGGGTTTGAAATTGAAGTACTTGATATGGATACTGTATTTAAGCTGAGCCAAAACCGGGATGCAGCTTCTCAGCAAAACATTGCAGAAAAACTATCGCAAACCGGAGACCAGCAAGCTATTGCCATTGCCGGTGAAATGAAAAAAGAAAGATAGGGAAAAAAGTAAGAAATGTATAAAATTATATTATATTTGGTGTAAATTTATACTATGCAAAAAAATCAATCACCAGTAAGCCTAAAAAAAGAGCCACATTATACCGGAAGCTTGCCTTTAAAATCACATGCAGCTAATGCATATGCTTACGAAAACGATGCAATAGGGCAACTGCTTGAAGATACCGGTGGCATTACAACAGCAGCACCACCTGGTAATAGCCAGTATACTGCTGCAATGAGCAATACGATTGTAATGCCTTCAAATAAATCCATCAACCAGATGACCCCCATTGAAAAGATGGGAATCGTACGGGCAGGCATATCCAAAAAAGACCTGGAACACCTTAAAAACGCCGCCGAGTTAGATTACGACCAGCTTGCATGGGCGCTATCGGTAACCAGGGCCACTCTTATCAATAAAAAAGGTGCAGAAAAATTCGGATCTTCATTAAGCGAAAGAATAGTAAGCCTTGCGGATATTTACTCCTATGGTTATGAAGTATTTGAAGATGATAATAAATTTAACAACTGGATGCTGAGGCCAAATAAAGCACTGGGCGGGCAGTTGCCCTATGATTTGCTGGATAACCAATATGGCAGAGAAGAGGTACGAAGCCTTATCGGAAGAATTGATTACGGAATATATTCTTAATAATGATGATTGTTTACCGGCTGAGCAGAACCAAATATGCAAAAGACCTGGGTGGCGAAGGGGCAAGGCTTTATGGTGGCCGCTGGAATCATAAACGCTGTCCCTGTATTTATACATCCCAAAGCAGGTCGCTGGCGGTATTAGAGTATACAGTAAATGTTAATGCTGATGATATTCCCCGTGCATTAAGCATAATTACACTTTATTTTCCTGCTGAAAACATTATGGAACTGAGTGAGGCAATGCTGCCCGGTAACTGGAAAGCATCGCCTGCACCTGCTTCGGCAAAAGATTTTGGCACCCGCTTTTTAAAAGAAGGGAAATTTCTGGCATTAAAAATTCCTTCTGCTATTATCCCGATGGAGTATAATTTTATTTTAAACCCAGTGCATGCAGACAGTGGATCTGTAATAATAACCGACATCAGTGATTTTGTTTTCGACACCCGGATTAAAAATGATTTGTGAATGCAGTATACAAAAAAAGCCACCCAAACGGGCGGCTTTTTTATATCAGGCAATCGTTGTGTATAAAAAATGACAGTTCAGCGAACTATCCAGTGTTAGGGCCTTGGCTGACTTTCGGGCTTTGGCATAAGTGCTTTGCGGCTTAGTTTATACTTGCCGGTACGCTGGTCAATATCTACCAGTTTCACTTTTACTTTATCTCCTTCTTTAAAAATACCTTCCATTGTTTCTAAACGTTTCCAGCTTATTTCACTGATGTGCAATAAACCTTCTTTTTTAGGTAAAAACTCTACAAAGGCTCCAAACTCTTTAATGCCTTTTACCGTTCCTTCATAGTCTTTACCAACTTCTGGCATAGCGGTTAAGCCCTGTACCCATGCAACCGCCTTGTCCATTCCTTCTTTAGCAGCGCAGAAGATACTTACTTCACCCGTGTTGCCTACTTCTTCAATATTGATGGTAGTACCTGTTTCACGTTGTATTTCCTGTATCACTTTACCCTGTGGCCCTATCACCGCACCAATAAATTCTTTGTCTATTATCAGCTTGGTCATGCGTGGTGCATGTGGCTTCACTTCTTCCCTGTGTGCCGGCATGCAGGCGTACATAGCATCCAGTATGTGCAGGCGACCGGCTTTTGCCTGTGCCAGCGCCTGGCGCATTACATCCATGCTCAGGCCATCTACTTTAATGTCCATCTGAACACCGCAGATACCATCACGGGTACCAGTTACTTTAAAATCCATATCGCCCAGGTGATCTTCATCGCCCAGTATGTCCGTTAATATGGCAAATTTATCTCCCTTTGTTATCAGGCCCATTGCTACACCACTCAGGTGCTTTGCAAAGGGTACACCAGCATCCATCAAGGCCAATGAACCGGCACAAACCGTAGCCATGGAAGAGGATCCATTACTTTCCAGAATATCGCTTACAACCCTTACTGTATAAGCGTATTCGCTGCCCGGCATCATTTGCTTTAAAGAGCGCATAGCAAGGTTACCATGCCCTACTTCACGACGGCTCTGGCCTCTCATCATCTTCACTTCACCAGTGCTGAAAGGAGGAAAATTATAATGTAAAAAGAATTTTGAATCAACAGATTTAGCTGCACTTTCAATCAACAGTTCATCTAATGGGGTGCCAAATGTTACCGTGGTAAGCGATTGTGTTTCGCCACGGGTAAACAGTGCTGAACCGTGAGGTGTTGGCAAAATATCAGTTTCCATTTCAAGCTGGCGTACATCTTCCAATCCGCGGCCATCAAGGCGCTTACGGTCGTTAAGAATCATATCCCTCACCACATTATACTGCAATTCACCAAAATAATGGCCTATCAGTTTTTTATCAGCATCGGGCAATTCTTCACCCAAAAATACTTTTACTTCTTCCTGTAGTGCTTTGTAAGCATCGCTTCTTTCGTGTTTGGCAGAGGCTGATGCAGAAATTGCATACATTTTAGCTGTGCAGAAATCATTGATTTTTGTTTCCAGTTCTTCATTGCGGTAAGGTTTGGTATATTCCCTTTTGGCAGTAATACCTGCTTTTGCTCTTAATTCTTCCTGCGCTTTTACCTGAATGCGGATGGCATCATGCGCCATTTCCAGTGCTTTTACCAGGTCTTCTTCCTGGCACTCTTTGGCTTCACCCTCTACCATCATAATATTCTTATCGGTAGCGGCTATCAAAAACTCCAGTTCACATTTTTCCAGTTCGCTGCGGGTTGGGTTGATTACAAATTGTCCGTCAACTTTGCTAACCCTTACTTCACTGATAATTTCTTTAATGGGTATGTCCGATACGGCTAATGCGGCAGATGCTGCGAGGCAGGCCAATGAATCGGGCATTATTTCACTGTCGGATGATACCAATGTAACCAGTACCTGTACATCACACAGGTAATCATCGGGGAACAATGGGCGCAGCGCCCTGTCTATCAGGCGGCTGGTTAAAATTTCATAATCGTTCAGCCTGGCTTCTCTTTTAAAGAATGAACCGGGGATACGGCCTGCTGAAGCAAATTTTTCCTGGTAATCTACCGATAATGGAAAAAATGACTGTCCTTCTTTGGGTTCTTTGTTGGCCACTACGGTGGCTAAAATAATACAGTTGCCCTGGCGTACCGTTACGGCACCATCGGCCTGGCGGGCCAGTTTACCTGTTTCGATGGTTACCATACGGCCCCCACCTATATCAAATGTTACTGATTTTGGTTGTAATAATGACATGTTGTTACTTAAATTGTGTACCGGGTGTTGGAGGAATTGATACGACTAATAGCCCGGAATGTGAAAAAATGATACTGCGTAAAACGAATAATTCCCAACCGTTAAAAAAATCAGTTGGGAACATCCATATTACATAGTTGAGAGTTAAATTATTTACGCAAACCTAATTTCTCGATTAATGCCCTGTAGCCGGTAAGGTTGTGCTTACTCAGGTATGTAAGCAAACGCTTGCGTTTACCTACCATCATCATAAGGCCACGCTGTGTGGAGAAATCCTTTTTGTTGATTTTTAAATGACCGGAAATGTGGTTAATACGTTCAGTAAGGTGGGCAACCTGTCCCTCAATGGAACCGGTATTGGTAGCTTTTCCCCCGAATTCAGCAAAAATGCTGGCTTTTTTTTCGATTGTTAAATGCGACATCTAAATTTTTTTTTGTGGTACCCGTGTGGCACCATTATTATTTTCTTTATTTCGGGTGCAAAAGTAACGAAAAAAAGGAGATTCCGATATCCGGAGACAAGTTTTTTTATCCCACTACTGCATTTTACTTCATATCCTTGAGGTTTACGCCGTATAAAATGCAGAAAACAAGCCCCACAAAGCCACTTACAACTGACATAATAATGCCCATTATATTGTTGCCAAAGAGAACAAAGGGGATAATAATGCCCAATAATACGCCGGCTACATATAAAATATAGCCTTTTTTATTGATCCGCCACATCAAAAGAGCACCAGCAAGGCAGAGGAGGGCTCCGATTATCTCAGAAATTGACAGTTTTCTGATGTTTTCAGGCGTAAACGAATCCGCAAGAGTGTTCAATATGTTCTTGGCGATGGCATCCCCTTTTTTATCAGCGTCATTAGCAGGTTGTTTTTTTGCGTTGAATATATTAGCAGCTTTTTGGGTATCCTGCGCTGTTTTTTCGGCGGTAAAATAACTGTAAACGCCACTTAGCAGGCCATAACTGCTGCCAATAAAAGTAAGGATACAAAGTACTTTAATAAATGTAGTACGTTTTTTGGGCTGTTCGTCCAGTTCATCAAATATATCTGCCATTTGTTTTTAATTTATTGCTCAAATGTATTAAAGATTTTACAGCGGTAATTTTTTTTATACCAATGGTTTTATTTTTCAATTGTTTGATGTGTTATGCCAATTTGCAGTACGGGCAGTAAAGTTTTAGCCTGAAACTACAACTTTGCCTTAAAAATGCAATATTTGCCAACAGATGTTGTATCAATTTGCAATTACAGGTTGCGGTAAAATAGCCGGCCGCCATGCCCAACAGGTTGCCCGGCTGGGTAAGCTGGTGGCGGTATGCGACGTGGTACCCGGGCGTGCCGATGAATTGGCTGCGGAATATGGTGCCAGGGTCTACTACGATCATGCTACTATGCTGGCAAGCGAAAAAGAACTTGATGTGGTGAGCATTTGCACGCCTAACGGATTGCATGCAGCGCAAAGTATTGCTGCTTTGCAGGCGGGTATTAACGTGCTTTGCGAAAAGCCTATGTGCCTGAGTACCGTAGATGGTATTACTATGATTGAAGCGGCAAAAGCTGC
>JANMDL010000454.1:0-5786 GCA_031376295.1 Chitinophagales bacterium | reverse complement strand
CAAAAATTTTTATATGCCCGCAGCCGTTTTCGTTAAGCAGGTCTTTCATGTATTTAAAAAACTCCACATGACCGCCCTGGTAGCTGGTGATAGCGATACCCTGCACGTCTTCTTCAATGGCTGCTTCCACTATTTCATGCACACTGCGGTTGTGCCCGAGGTGAATGATTTCGGCGCCCTTTGACTGCATAATGCGGCGCATGATATTGATGGCGGCATCATGCCCGTCGAAAAGACTGGCGGCTGTAATGAGGCGGACTTTGTGCTGTGGCGTAAAAGACATATCAATTACAAGTTATGAATGTTGAATGACGAATGTTGAATGACGAATGTTGAATTTCGAATGACGAATGTTGTGCTGGTGGCAACTCCTCAACCCATCAGAATTTCTTCTATGGCAGGTCAAAAATTGCCAATGGCGGACAATCGTCGGCACAAAAATACAACTAATGGCTCTTACTTGTAATATGCCCGGCTTAAAGCTTTTTTCTGGAAAATAATTTCCGCATATCTGCCATGGCACCTATTGAGATGTTTACACTGCGGTAATCGATAAACTTACGGCTTACCAATGAGGCAAATCCCAACTGCACTTCGAACCGGAGACCCGGCAGTTTTTTAAACCCGAAATTATTGATAATAGCCGGTTCCCAAAACACACTGGTCCTGCCATCGAGGTTGCTCAGCAGGTATGATTCCTGCTCTGGTGGAGTATAATCTGTATTGATGTTGCTGAAAAAAACAAAGTTGAACCTGTTTGCAAAGCTGGTTGTAAAATTGGGTGAAAGATCGGCCTGTATGGCCTGTTGCAAAAATATTTTCTTTACTGTGGCGGTATGAAAACGGGTATAGAGACCACTTGAAACATCTTTGCCCGCATCATTTAAGGTAAAATGGCCAAAGCTATAGCCTGCAAAAAGCTGAACCAGGCTCTTATTTTTAGCAAAACGCCCAAAATATCCCACACCCAGCTCTGTAATGCTTCTCTTGTAATTAATAACGGCAGAATCTATGGCATTTGCAAAATTGCCGCTGTTTCTCTCATAGCGGTTGCTCTGGCTGGCTATCAAGCCAATATGGTTTGTAAGTGCATAAGCTCCCTGTAAGTCAAACCCGCGATTATGGAAATCGTCCTGGTTCTGAGTAACACCATTTCTGGTTTTATTTGCTTTAATGCCAAATGCATAATAAGCTGCCAGTTTGCTATCGCCCTTGCCAGCTAAGTTGGGTACATTGGTATTGGTGGGGCTGTACATGTACCTGGGTGTGTAGCAGGATGCAAGTACAACAGCAAGGGAAGCCGCAGCAAAAAAGCGGAGCATAACAGTTCTCATCATACGGTCATTTTAAAAGTGAGTGCTGCAAAATCTGCCACACTCAGCGCTTCGGCACGTTTATTGAAAATTTCTTCTTTCAGTATTTCTTCTGTAAACAAACTTTTTACTGCGTTGCGCAATTGCTTACGCCGCTGATTAAACGCCGTTTTTACCAATACTGTAAATGAGCGGTCGCTGCGCATATTTACTGTATCTTTTCTGCGCTGCAAACGGATTACGCCGCTGATTACTTTTGGTGGCGGCACAAAACATTGCGGCCCTACATCAAACAGGTACTCAATATTGTAGTAAGCCTGCATCAGCACACTTATTACTCCATACGTTTTATTGCCCTCTTTTGCGGCCAGCCTTTGTGCCACTTCTTTCTGAAACATGCCAATCACCACCGGCACATCATCCTTCCATTCAAGTATTTTAAATAGTATTTCGGTTGAGATATTGTAGGGAAAATTGCCAGCAACGCTAAAGCTGCCATCAAAAGGTTTTTCGCTTTTTAAAAAGTTCTGGTTGAGTATTTTTCCTTTCAGTTCAGGATATTTCTGTTCCAGGTAATCTACTTTTTCTGTATCCAGCTCTACAGCCTTAAAATTGATACCGGGCAGTTTCAGCAGTTCTTTTGTTAATGCCCCACCCCCGGGGCCTATTTCGAGCAGATTAGAGAAGGGCTGCTCAGTAACTGCTGTCGCTATCTTCCTGATGATATTTTCATCCTTGAGAAAATGCTGCCCCAGTGATTTTTTTAGTGTGTACATTATAACAAATATAATACCGATGAGACAGTAAAAGTAATCTTTTTCCCTGGCAGTGATTAAATGTTTACCGGCCAGGACGCTTTGGTTCTGGTGTGACAAGCTTTGCTTCGTCATTACATTATGCCAGAATCATGTTACTGCAAATTTAAATTCAAGTGGCATAAATTAAAATCCCCTCCCGAAAACGGGAGGGGATAAGTTATCCGCTTTTTGTTATTGCTATTTATGCTGAATAATCAGCTTTTCTGTTATCAATTCATTGTTGTTCACCAATTGCAGTGAGTAGAACCCATTGCTGAATTTATCCAATCCGCTGAGTTGTACGGTATTGTTTCCTTTCAGTACTTTCTGCCTTTGCACCAGTACTGTTCTGCCAATATTATCAATTATCCGCACATCCATATCCGCATCTTTTTCTGCATATATTCTGATGCTGAGGTAGCTGCTGGCCGGATTTGGCATAATGGCTACCGTGGTATTGTTTTTTGTACGGCGCAGTACCAGTATATTGCTGTACTTCACTTCCCCGCTTTTACCTATCACCTTCAGCCTGTAGTACAGTATCTCATTGCTGATGCCGGTAATATCATCGGTATAACCTAACCCTTGCGACTCATTTAGTTTTACCGCCTGGTTATTTACACCCACTTTTGCATAATTGACATTGTCTGTGCTTCTTTCAATTTCAAAATGGTCAATTTCTTTTGGTGTAATAATGCTCCATGACAGTGGCACCAGGCTGCCCTGTACCGTACCTGTAAAGCTGAGGAACTGTACCGGCAGCACATAACCTACATAGCGCCAGTCACGGTCGGTTTGTATTATATATGACATCTGAACCGGAGATCTTGTACCCGGCGCAGCATCACCTGTAAAGCTGCCACCAGTACCCATTCTGTACGAAGTACCTTTTATGGTTGCATTGCTTGAATCGAACCTGTTATCCAGTCCATCACCATCGGTATCCAGCCCGGTTGGCGTTACCAAATCATCCGGTGCCCGGTTCAGGTTAAAGTCGTTGCCTTCTATGATATCTGCCTGTCCGTCAGCATCCGTATCAAGGTCACGGTAATCTGGTGTATTGTCAAGGTCGGTATCAATTACAAATATACCCGATCCGCCAAATGCCAGTGGCCTGTTATCGTAAGCATTATCGAGGCCATCGCCATCCGTATCGGCATAAGCCGGGAAGTTATAGCCATTGGTAGTTTGTCCTTCAACATTATCCGGGATGCCATCGCCATCCGAATCTATATCCAGGTAATCGGGGCTGCCCACAGTTTCTGTATTGCGCAAGGCCAGGCTGAATCTTGCTGCAATAGTGGTAGACCATCCTTTACTGTTATAAGGAGCATCCACATAACCATCTAAGTTGGCATCGGGAAAGCCTGCTTCAATTACATCAGCAATACCATCACCATCACTATCAGGGTCGTAGGGATTTGAGCGCCTGTCGCTGTCAAAGTTTTTGTTGGGATAGCTGTCTGCACGGCCATCGCTGCCTGCATCTGCACCAGTGCGCAGCAACGGCGTGCTGCCACCAATGCTGCCATCCAGTATATCCAGTAATCCATCTGCATCAGTATCGGTAAATACACCATCCACCAGCGCATTGTTATTTGCATCCACACCTCCTGCTTCAATAATATCAGGAATACCGTCATTATCACTGTCAAGATCAAAATAGTTAGGTATGCCATCACCATCCAGGTCGGGCAGTGCAAGGCCTGTACCTGATGAAGTATGACCGCTTGTATTGCCATCCACATTTTGTGAAAAGCCATCAGCATCGGTATCTGTATAATTATCAATCACACCATCACCATTTACATCCACCCCATAAGCTTCCACCACATCCGGTATGCCGTCATTGTCACTATCCAAATCCAACTCGTTGATAATACCGTCCCTGTCCCAATCAAAATTATCATTAATGCCATCACTGTTTGCATCCACATAACCAGCATAGCTTGGGTCACGGTAGTCTTCCAGCCCATCAAGGTCACTATCAAGCAATGGATCAACACCAAGGCTTTCCACCACATCGGGTATCCCATCATCATCATCATCAATATCGCAGTTAACCACAATGGGTACTGAAATACAGGCTGTGGGACCACAATCGCCATTTGCCCTTACATAATAAGTTGTATTTACCAATGGACTAACGGTTATGCTTGTGCCTGTACCCACCAATGTGGTGCCGCAGCTACCTGTGTACCAGCTCCAGGATGCACCTGTGCCAAGCGAACCTCCATTCAACCGGAGTGTTACCGGATCACCCGGACAAATATTAGTGCGGGTGGCATTGATAGATGTTGCAGGGGTAGAACCTGGTTTTGCTGTAAGAAAGAAGGCTGGTGAAGCATAGCTGCAGCCTGGTGTACCTATATTGCCCTGTGCGGCTATCATTACCCGGTAGTATTTATTTACATCGGATGCCAGCAGCGGGTTAATTACGTAATTAACATTGTTGGAGCTGGCAATGGGTGTCCATGAAATACCATCATTGCTCACCTGCCATTCAAAATCTTTTACCCCTGGTATTACTGCACTATCGGCAGCCGAAGCCAGTGAAGCAGTAAAAGTGGTGCTGCCGCCAATACAGCCGGAAGTAACGGTGTTTAAAGCTGCTGCAGGCATAGCACTGCAGATACCAAACTGTATATCATCAATCGCTATATCATTACCACAACCACCGGCAGCATCATTTATCAGTTCAAAAATAATATTGCTGAACCCCCCGGGCATTACCCATTTAATACCAAACTGCTGCCAGCCTGTATTACTGATGGTAGCGGTAGATGCTTCGGTAATAACAAGACCGGTGAGCCTGTCTCTTACACGGCACTTAACCCTGGGGAAAACGGTACCGCCTAAGGCTGAGCATAGTGTGGAATAAGTTGTATTGCCGATAAATGCGGCATAAAAAGAGAAGGAATATTGCTGATTGGGGCAAAGATTGGCCAATGTATCCCTGTAAAAATAACCGGCCGGGGCATCAGCATTTACAATCATCATACGGCCATCAACATCTGACGGTGTATTGTCGTTGAGCGGTATCCAGTTGGTAAGATCACCCCGCTGTGCCCTGTCGGTAATAGCAAACCGGTTGTTGGTAAGTGGTGCTATGGCAGTACCGGCATAAGTGGTACTGGCCGTAGGCACAGGTGGCAGTGTGTTAAACAAACCTGCTCCTGTTCCAAAATCTTGTGTGTACAATATCTGGCTTAATGTAGCGCAAGGTGGCACACTGGGTGTGATGGTAATAATAAAGGGCGTTGGCTGGCTTTCGCCTGCATCATCCGGCTTGTCGTTGGTATTCAAATCGGGTGTATTGCCATTGGTAGATGAATCCCGGAGCGCAAAGTTGTTAAAGCCGTTACCGGTAACAAAAGCCTGGTTATTATATACCACCCCATTAAATATATTTGAGAGGCGGCAACTGATTCTTATTACAAAGTTATTACTGTCTATCGGTACAGCCGGCAGTACCTGGCCGGTTGGTTGCAATAACTGTATATTTGCACCTCCCCCTTTGCCCGTATAACCCGGGTTCAATGCTATGCCCGGCGGTGGGGGTACCGTCATCATAGTGACTGAGTTAAGCGAAACATTAAAACCTCCATTGATAGCCCCAAGGTCATCAGTTATCTGCAGGTTTCGGATGGGCGTGTTACCATAATTTTTTACATAC
>JANMDL010000429.1:0-3636 GCA_031376295.1 Chitinophagales bacterium | reverse complement strand
TACATAGGCAAGGGTTCTGCCATATTTGTCGGTTTGTTGCACATCCATTTCGAGGCGCACAGTTTTATGGTCAATCAGTTGGGTTAGATACTCTTTGGCTGCCTGTGCAAAAGACCCTTTTTTGCCATGGCTGTTGTCTTTCATTTCGTCTGCGTTGATGCCGATTGGCCGTATACGGATGATGTGGCCGGTGCTGTCGGCCATATCAAAAGTATCGCCGTCAACAATATGTGTTACGGTGCTGGGCGGCAGGGTGGTATGTTTTTTTTCACTGCCGCTGTTGCAACCATATAATAAAAGTGCTGAAAAGAGCAGTAACAGCTTCATTTACTTTCTGTTGATATAATTTACAATCCATATCCCTATGATGATGAGTAAAGATATGCCAAAGGCTGTACCAGCCCACCCTGCCACTTCGCCAAGCTCGGTTACCTGCAGCCTGCGGTTGAGCATACGCAATACTAAGGCGGCTATACCGGTTATGATGCAGATGAGCAGGAGCGGACGTGGAAGTGAGATGGCGCTTTTACGTTTTTTGGGCATGGCATGATTTTTATTTTTTATTGTTTTGCATGGCAGTGATAATCCTGTCGGTCCTTTTTTCGGAGCGTTCATTATGGAGTGATACTACTGCCCAAAATGCAGCGGGTATCCAGCCGATTAAAGTACACTGTAAAACAAGGCATAGTATGCCCGAAAGGATTTTGCCCCTCAGTAAAAAGGAAAGCCAGGGGAGGAGGATGGCAAGTAAGATCATGTAGATTTTATTATTGTTTTTAAATGAAAAAGCATGTGCAGCTAAATAATATGAATGTCATGAGAAAGCTAACCAGCATAAATCTTATTTTTTTGGAAGTAGCTGTATTTTTTAAATGCAAATAACCAATTTAACAAATTTACCGATACAAGGGCAAATGCAGTTAGGTAGTCTTCGGCAACCCATAGTGTAGGAATATATAATACAGAAAAAATTTCATAATGCAGGTAGCTTATAGATACTAATGAAAAAAAACTAACAAATGATTTAATCCACCAGGCTTTTGTTTTAACACGTTGCATTTCTACAGTTATGAATAGAAGATATATTGTTAAAGAAGATATAAATAATGTATATAAAAAAAGCAAGCTACGGCAGAGTGTAATGGGAAGGGTGGGGCGTTGAATAATTGAGTAGGTTTTTTTTATTTTTTTGTTTATGGAATACATGTCGATATATAAATCGCAAGACGGGATGCTATTACTGTTAAAGTTAAGATTGCAGCTAAATATATCTTTTTCAGTGATATTAAGTTGTTTGTACTCATTAAGTGCTAAAATAAATTTCCGGGCATTATGATTTTTTTCTATTTCAAGCCTTATATCATCAGTAATAGGCACACTGGATCTGAGCCCTATTACAAAACTGGTATCTTCGTCACTAAGGGTAAAGGCAAGCCGGGACGATAATGAGTGTTTTGAGGTGAAGTAGGTATAAGGATGGTAAAAATATATTTCCCGATATGGGGAGTCCTCCTCATAATTGGAAGTAATGGCTAATATTTTATTCACTGCATCTATATCATTAGTTAAGTCCTGGTCGTACAGGTCAAGTTTGTGTGTAAAAAGGTTAATTCCTTCATATTGAAAAAGCATTATCAACTTATTGATTTTAGCGTCATGGGTATCTTTTTGTTCTTTGCTTATAGCTGCAGAAGGGATTACTAAGAGGTTTATCTGCTTTATTGCTTTTTTACTGAACAATATTGCCAGGCTGTCCTTTACTTCACTAAAGGGGATTTTTATACTATCTGACCTCAAACTATCGTCATGCAAAAAATCACTGATAATGGTAAGTGAAACATAATTGTTTTTATCATAGTATTGTTTGTCAGGTATTTGTTTATCTAGATGATTCGCTATAAATTTAAAATTTGTCCTCCCGAAATTTTTGGTTTCCTGCATGACAGCTTTAGAGCTGTCAATTGATTCTTTTATAAATGAAGTGTATACAGGGCCAAGTGAATCTTTAGAGTCTTTAATTATACTGCCATTTACCGCAAATAATGAATCAGATTTTCTATTTCTTGACAATGACCTGAATTCGTTAAGTCCGGAATAAAAATAAAAATTTATACTGTCTCCTGTGGTTGGATTTTTTGATTGACAGTATTCGTTAATTAATAGCAGGGGTATGTTTTTTTTTAATGAAGAGTCCAGATTCCGGAACTTTCGCTCTTCTTTTAGGTGTTGATATAACAAAAAGGGTAGTCCGTGTTTGTCTTTTTCAGTTTCTTTATCTTCAGTGGAAAGACTAAAGTCGGAAAGTAAAATATTATAAAAAGAATTTTTATCTTTTTTGCTAGCTGAGTGTATGACTTGTACATCAATTAAACTGTCCCCATGCTCCCCGAGATACTTGAGCTGATTTATTGGAAAGCGAAGTATATCATAGGGCGAATACCAACAGTAATCGTGAGGATTATTAGTGCATAAGGAATTGTCTTTTTCTGAATACAAGTTTAATTTGTCATTGTACTGGCCTAGAAAAAAAGAGATTAAACCAAAGCAAGTACCTGCTAATATGAGATGAAACCTTCCAAATTCATTGATTCTTATGTATTTATTTTCTTTGGGCTGTTGGTACAATACATATTTGCCATATATGTATACATACATCCATAAAATCAGGATAATATAGAAAATTATATTTTGACGTGCATTAAACCAGCCAATTACGATTGACAATGAAGTATCGTTAATCTTTTTCTCAAAAATAGCAGGCCAATAAAAGAATAAAACCGGCAAAATTATAGTTATGATAAGAAATAGACAAATAGCTGTCGTGATTTCATATTTTTCAAAAAAAGTTATAATAGGCCATAATGTTTTTCTAGTGCTTGAAAACCAGAGACTTGCAATTTTGTTGCGTAAGTTTGTAATAAAATTTCTCATTTGCTGCTTAGGTTTAGGTTATAGATGTAAATCTATTATAAAGAAGTATCAAGCACTGGTTTATACAGTTCCGAAAGAAAATTACTTTAGTACAAATACAAAAATCTTATTTAGAAATGTCTATACCTTTTGATTTGAGTAAAATTTTAATATTGTTAATTTTTATGGCAATGTTTTCGCCTTGTGCACTTCCCCCGCTACCACCAACCAGCATACCAGTTACTGTATTGTCTTCTTTTAGTATGCAAGGGCCCCCGCTATTGCCTGGGTTTGAAGCAGCGTCTAATTTAAACAAATCAAAGTTTTGATACTTATCACTGTTGATATTGCCTTTGGTGATGGAGTAATCCCCATTGGGGTATCCTATCAGGATTACTTCATCAAGGGCAGTTACAGCGTCTGAGTTGCCCACTTCCAATGGCGTAATATCTTCTATTGTACTCACTTCAAGCACAGCTATATCATCTAAAAAATATCCCATTTCCTTTCTGTTACTGCTGCTGTCGGCAGCACCATTGGTAACGGGAGCAATAAATAGAATAGTAGCAGTAAGGTTACGCTGGTTTTTGGCTTTTTCAAATATAAGTTGCACCTGTTCCCCCTGTTTCATCCCCTCTACTACATGCCTGGCTGTGAGCAGCTTGGTAGGGGACACCAAAAAGGCTGTGCCGATACCTGTTTTTGATTGCACTTTTGCTACCGGCT
>JANMDL010000425.1:0-3988 GCA_031376295.1 Chitinophagales bacterium | reverse complement strand
TCATTTCTTTAAGAATAAGACCTATATATTTGTATTTTGATTGAAAAAAGTTCTTTGCGATATTTTAAATTTTTTTTAGTATAATTAGTATCTTGTTGTAGTTTGATTGAAAAAAGTTCTTTGCGATATTATTGATATAATCTTTAACAGTGTGCCTATGGTTGTAGTTTGATTGAAAAAAGTTCTTTGCGATATTCGCCTGCGTGGGCCGTAACCCGGTTCTAAAGTTGTAGTTTGATTGAAAAAAGTTCTTTGCGATATTATATCTTCTTTATCCGATGTAAATACACAAGTTGTAGTTTGATTGAAAAAAGTTCTTTGCGATATTTCCACCGTTTGCTGAATCACCATCTCCCATGTTGTAGTTTGATTGAAAAAAGTTCTTTGCGATATTACCTACACAAATAGTAATTAATATTTCACAGTTGTAGTTTGATTGAAAAAAGTTCTTTGCGATATTGCAACCGGACAGGACGCTGAATCGCTTGAGGTTGTAGTTTGATTGAAAAAAGTTCTTTGCGATATTGCATTCCGGTAACGGTTGCACGAAGTTGATGTTGTAGTTTGATTGAAAAAAGTTCTTTGCGATATTAAAGAAAAAGCAAACTCCCTCAGCAAATAAGTTGTAGTTTGATTGAAAAAAGTTCTTTGCGATATTTCATCAGCCAGTTTGAAAAACTGTACGAAGGTTGTAGTTTGATTGAAAAAAGTTCTTTGCGATATTGATGCATATTGCACTATGATAGAAAATAAAGTTGTAGTTTGATTGAAAAAAGTTCTTTGCGATATTTTATGCTACAGAAAGTACCGATAAAAACAGGTTGTAGTTTGATTGAAAAAAGTTCTTTGCGATATTATTGGGGGCTTCAAACCCTTTACTATCAAGGCGTTAAAAGGTATCGTACAGCTTAAAAAAGCCTGTTTTAGCGGATTAAAACCCGTTATTGCAGGCTTTTTGTTTTTAAAACATTTCCAATTGCAGGGGGGCATCGCCTAATATTTCCTTTTTGCCCGCCCAAAAGCTAATGATGCTGCTATATTGTTTGTCGGTAACCCTTAAGATATTTACCTGGCCATTGTCGGGTATCTGCTTTTTGATGCGCTGGGTATGTACGTTGGCGCTTTCGTCGCTGGCGCAGTGGCGGGTATAAACGCTGTACTGCATCATGGTAAATCCATCTTTCAGCAGAGCCTTTCTAAAGTCCGTTGCTGCTTTCCGCTGCTTTTTGGTTTCTACTGGCAGGTCAAAAAATACAAAGAGCCACATAATGCGGTAAGCGTTTAAGCGTTCCTGCCGTATCATCCGGCAGATAATTGAGGATATACTGGTTTTTTTATGCTGCCTGCAAAGCATTGGGCCAGGCTTGCGCTGCTGCTTTCCATGGCCACCATCATGGGGCTTGTATGCCCTTTGTTGCCCACATCGCTGTGCAGTAATTGCAAAAATTCGGCTTTGCGCTCCTTGGTAATGTTGTGATAATCACTTACGGTTTGGCGCTGCCGGTGCACCAATAAATCTACAAAAGGGCGGTAGGGCTCCATAATGTCATCGGCCAGGGCAAAACTGTTGTACTTATTACGGTGGTGTATGCCCAAAGTGGGCAGCAGGCCACTGCCTACCAATGCACGGGCAACAGCCGCCCTCACAATACTATACCCATAATTGAGGGATGGGTTGGGTGGTGGGCCATCCCTGTCCCTAAGAAAATTTTCTCCAAAAAGCATCTTCCAGTATATGCGGGCGGCTTGTCCTTCTATATTTGCAGGGTCGCCGCTGGCTACTTTATTGGCAAGGTTTTCTAATGCGATGGGATTTTCACCAGCAGCCCTTAATACTGCTGCCTGGTTGCGCACCTTGGCCTTTATGGTTTGCATCCACAGGTTCTTTTTAAGTGGCTCACTGGCTGCTACCTGGTCTCTGAAGCGCTCTGCCTGTATATGGTGTGTATCAAGGTGAAGCATCATGCCGGCAGGGTGGTGCTTGCTGTCGCATATCACCAGTGCCACATTATATTCTGCCAGTAATTGCATCAACCCGCTGGTAAAAGTAATTTGTGGATGGTCTATTACTACAAAGCCGAGGTCTTCAACCGGCCTGCTTGTTTCTTCACCGGTTTCTTTATTTGCAATAACCAACTGTTGCAGTTTAGTACTTAAATAATATGGATTGCTGAAACTGAGCAGTTTTTTTATCATACCCGATTGTGTTATAATTTATTAACAATGCCACTATTAGTCATTGCAAAATCTGTATGCTCTACCAGGCAATTAATTTGTGTATGATAGAGTTTTCTATATCCTTTTTCTTTGTAATCTCCCATAATAAAAACACCACCAAGTAATTTTAAGTCACTTGTTCTTCTTGCTTCCATGTGGTGCAGCAGGACTACTAACCCATATTCAAATTTTTCCTGAATTAAAAGTGAGGATAATCCTTTTACAATATACAGCCTTTGATTAATGTCAGTTACATTATTCCAGTCTATTTCATCAGCCGATTTTTCATATAATAAAACTTTATTGCCAGTTTTAAACTGTTGTTTCAACTGTAAGCTGTAATTGTTCTCCTTTCCAATATTTTTAATGATTTTATCAGGTACTATGTCAATTTCTTTTATGCCATCTTTAAGATGTTGCGCAGCTTCCAGTGTATTTATTATCTCAAAGCCACGTTCTGTTTTACCTTTGAGATTTTCACCTTCGTAAATCGCCAGTAAGTAATTGCTATGATTTTTTACATAGTAATTTGTTTTCCAATCTTTTTTTGAAAGATGGGTATGTGGCTTTAGACTTATCGGATTTTTTACATCATTAGCATAGAGGCGAACTTTAAGTACTGGTACGGGGCTGCCCTTCTTATTTGGTAAAAACAATCCTTCTTCCTGTGCCTGCTTCAGCCCTTTAACTTCTATCATATTACGTATCGTATCATCTACAATGTTTTTTACATCAGCTTCTTTCAGGTTTTTTACATAATCCCTTACTACGTAGCGTATTTCGGAAATTTCATTATTGTTTTCATCTAATTCAATATTGCCGGTTTTATCTAATTTTGGTCGTTGGATGGCCCCATAATAGGTGTCCATGTGCAGTGCTTTCCGGGCACTATGTCCCTGATTATACAGGGGTATTTTATTGTCCCCTTCATCCAGCACAAAAATACTTTTGGGTTTACCTCTTTTATCTGTAATGGTATTGCCCGTTGCATCTTTGTCGATTATTATTTGGTATTGCACCTGCCCGTTTTTCCGTAATTTTTTTTTCGTGGCTTTGGGCATATTGTTTTTGCTGCCATGGCTTACCAGTACTTCTTCGGTCAGTTGTTTTACCCTTGCCACAAAGCCCGCCATTGGCATAGCAAATACCGGTTTGTGCTTTTGGCCACCCACTTCAAACTGCTCTAATTCATAGTAGTAATGGGCCAGTTTGTCATATTTATCTCGGTCAATATAAGTGAGTACAACAGCATCAATGGTATGGTGTACATGGCTATCCCTTTGCTTGGTTGCATAGTTATCCTGCAGGCCCCAAATTTTTCTGAATTCTGCGGTAAGCACTCCTTTTACAACCCTTCTTTTGTCGAAAACGGTTTTTAAATATTGGTTAGCCAGCTTAGTTATCAGGCTGGTATCCCTTAATTGGCTGTTCTTAAAACCAGCCCTTATTTCTTTGGCGGTAAAGCGGTACAATTTTTCTCGCCAATAATCTAAGTGCATCTTAACATAATGTTTGTTTTGGATGGCTTTGTCTTTACTATCCTTGTCAGACGCTATTTTGGCAATGTATTTAGCCCTTTCATACTTTCCGGAAAATTCTTCCATATTATTTTCCCATATACTTAATAGGGGTTTTATAGCGTGGCATGCCAAGCCTTCGAGCAATTTTCCAGTTTCATGATTTGGTAGCTGACAGGGTATCATTGTGCCTTGTATTTTCCTGTTATATACCATGTGCCCCAGTGTGATATTCTGCAGGGAATTATCGAATG
>JANMDL010000386.1:0-2058 GCA_031376295.1 Chitinophagales bacterium | reverse complement strand
GGTACATTTTATTTTCCGGCACAGCCATGTTACTGGCCATCTGGCAAGTGTTCCGAAGGGACATTGGTATCTACCAGTTCTGCAGGTCTGCGGCCGGATTACAAACCCGCCGCATTTATAAAAAGCCATAGATAATTTTGCTGCCGTAAAACCAATTTTAAATGTCTTCAAAGTATAAAGTTGGCGAAGATGCAATCCCTCATTTTTCCCTTCCCGCCTGGGTCTTCATAACGTGGATATGTGCGCAGGCATAACACCCCGTCGGGACAGGATTTAAAAAAAGACAACCCGGCTGTTTTTACATTGCCGGGTTGTCAAAACATCTTTCTACTGCCCCGGAAAAGCATCATCGGCCGTAGGGCCGTACAGGCCGGGTACTTTGTTGCCGGTGGCCCTCAGATACACTATCAGTTCGCCCCGGTGATGGTACAGGTGGTTGAATAAAAAGCTCCTTACCACCACTGCCCTTGGCATGGGCGGAAAGCCCGGCATTGGCTGGCCGTTAAAATGCATGGCCCACACATTCATCATGGTATCGTCCTTAGCATTTTCCAAAACTGATTGTGCATTTTTTACATTCTCTTCAAATTTGGCCACAATATTGGCCGCTTTGCTGATGTCGCCCTTGTCATATTTATAGGTCGACATTTCCATTACATCCTGATTAATGGTGCCGTCAAACCAGTTGTACACTTCGGCAATATGCGAAGCCAGTTGCCCGGTGGTCCAGTTTTTTTCGCTGGGTTTATAGTCCAGCGCACTGTCGGGTATGGCCATTAATAATTTGCGGGTGCTTTCTGCTTCATGCAAAAATTCACTGAGTAAAGCTTGTACTATCATAATGCTTTTTTTTAGGGAATAAAGTTACGGTTTTTTTCCAGGGATAGTAGTTTTAAAATTATGTAATGCAATGCTGGCCAATAACGCTATTTTTTAGCTCTGATGGGCTGGTTCCGGTTTCCAGAAAGCTGCTTTGGGCCATCTTTTTTCGGTGCTGTAGAGTTGCCTGCAGGTGGTATTGTATTGTGTAAATATGGCTTTTAAAGTATCATCATATTCTTTCAGTATTGCTGCGTCAGTATTTTGCAGGTATGCTTCAATGGCAGTGGCTGCTTTTTGTGCCGTGTAGATGGTATTGGTAATACCGTGCGATGAAAGGGGATCGAAAGCGATGGCCGCATCGCCAATGGCCAGCCAGTTTTCGCCTGCGGTATATGCCGCCCGGGAAGAACCTGCATTTGCACCTGTTATTTTACTGTTGGCCGTTGCGGGTAAAAAACCTTTTAAGTAAGTAGTGTTTGCAAGTACAGAAGTCCAGTTGTGGTACTGCTGCAATTGCTGCTGCATGGCATTACCTTTATTGGTAAACAGGGTCATCACATTTTCTGTTTCACTTATGGCAGAAACAATGCCCCAGCCGGTTTCAAATGCTTCCACATAAACGGTATGCACCAGCTTTGGATGTTTGATGCGGGTAATATGGCAACTGAAAGCTACCAATGAATCAAAGTCAACCGAAGGGATGCCAAGCATATTCAGTACAGAACGGTTTCTGCCAGTAGCATCCACTATTATTTTTCCGTGGATGGTTACCGGCTGCTGATTGTTTTCAAAACTAACAGTAATGGTTTTATCACTTGCTGAAAAAGTCAATTGTTTATCAAACTGCAGGATATGTTTTTGCTGCAACTGTGCAAGGCTGCTGATGATGCCCTGCTTGTTTATTTTTAGTCCGTATTTATATGGGTGATGTAAATAGAAATTGTTATCAACCACATCCGGGCTGCCCCAGAGAGAATGATAGCCATGCATTTTTTGCAGCGCATTTGCTTCAAATACTTCCAGCAGGTTAAGTGACTGCAGCAGCGGCAATGCAGATGGGGGCAATGTCTCTCCCAAAGCAAGCGCCTTCTTTTCTGCATTGCGGCAGAGCAATACATGGCGGATGCTCTTTTGCTTAAGCAGCATGGATAATACCAGCCCCGCAATGCCCTTGCCTGCAATAATAATATCCGTGGTCATCATTTACTCATCCGTTCCCTTGCCGTTAAGCGATAC
>JANMDL010000343.1:0-10279 GCA_031376295.1 Chitinophagales bacterium | reverse complement strand
TGTTTTAATTATACCTGTCTTCATCCGGTCGTTCGCTAAACCGGGTACTTTCTGCAAATATCACATTAAAGGCGGCTTGCAGGGCTGCACCTGCCCAATTAAGCCCCCGCATAATAGTACCCGGCCTGTTTTTCTCAGCCTGTTGCTGTGCTGCTTTTTTTGCACCTGCAAATGATTCTTTAGCCTCTGGCACCGTTTGCGGGGTGGTGGTGGGCTGCACCTTTTGCGGTATTAGCATTACTAAAAATTTATCGCCCCCCTTCATTTTTAAATACTTTACGGCGGCCCCCAATTGCCCGCCATGTCCGGCATTTTCTTTTATTGGTACTGCCATCCTTACCCCACGGGCCCCGCCCTGCTTAGTGCAGGCTGGGGCTACTTCATCTTCCTGCTTTGTTGCATCTTTATTATTTACAGGATTGGCAGCCTTATTTGCATCCCTATTTTCTTTTTGTTTTTCTTTATCGGGTTCATAATCAAATAATAAAAAAATCAATCCGCCTATTGGCATGGCCTCATCAGGGTGTTTTTTTATATAATTCAAATGATTTTGATATACATTGGGCATAAGCTCTTGTGGTATAAATATTGGTGCAATTTTAGGCCCTGCGCTATCACCCAGTATATCCATCCGGCTAATTGGGTTATTCCCCATTGCCGCATAAGGGCTTTCAAAATCCGTTGGTTTCGGGTCTATCTGCCAAAACCGGCCAATCTGCGGGTCGTGGTTGCGCCATTTAAACTGTACCCAGTCAAGCCCAAGCTCATCATCAAACCGCTGCCCCTGAAAAGTCTTTTCCTTATTTTGTAACCTCCCCGCTGCCTTGCTGCTTATACCCTGCTGCAACAGCCCAAAGGGATAATACGCATTCTCCTCCACCAAAGGCCCCGTATAATGCTGCACCACCAAATTGTCAAAGAACACGTCCCGTCTTAGCCGCTTCTCAAATAGCTTCCTAATAATTGATCTATATCTTCATTTACATCTGTATAATAAATATTATCCATATTATCCAAAGGCTCAAATAAATCATCTTTAAAAAATAATTGTGGAATTTGTTTTTCTAATAACTTCATTCTAAAAGTGCCCTCTGAATAATTCTCGGAATTTACAATTTCCAAAGCATCCTCTAATAACTCAGCTTTTTTCAAAGCACCTATTGATTTGAGTGCGTTAATAGTTTCTTTTGCAAATTGCCCATATCCATTCACAAAATATTGATGAAACCCTCCATTAAAAATCTGATTATGGAATACAACAATTAAATAGCAAATTTGTAATTGAATGGGAAGTCCAATTATATATTCATACCATTTTGTATTGGGTTCATTAAACCACTCTTCTTTAATGCCTTTAACTGATTCGGCATATTTTTCTTCTATTAATTCTGTATAACTCATAATTGCTATTTTAAAAAGCACCAGGATACATTGTTTTATTAATTTGAATTAATTGTTGCAAGGAACTGTTAGGGACATTTGGATAAACACGTCTTAATTCAAAAATATCTCGTGCTAATACTTGACGTGCATTTGAAAGACCTGACGTACCTCTTGATAAAACACCTACACCTTGAGTGTGTCCTAACTTTGGTACTAAAATTGACGGAGCTGTACTTGGATTATAACCTGGAATAAACTTACTCATCAATGCTTTTTGTCCAACGTGGTGAGCATCCAATCCTGCTTCAACACCTCTAAGGGTATTATATGACCCTACTTCAAATACTCTACTTCCTCCCTTTGCAGCCCCTGCCGTTACATCCCCCAATGTACTCCCTTTAAAAGCAAGGCCACTGCGTAGTGATAAAGAAGCACCAGCAGCTTCTGCACCAGCAGCAGGCTTGGCGCCCTTTCCCGGCAAAAAGAACAATGCCATATTTGCTGTAAAGCGCCCCCCTGCTGCCCAATCACCATTATACCAGGCTTTTCCATCATTGTATAAATTGATTGGTATATCAGTAATGCCAACAGGGTCAATTATCCTTCTTGCAGATAATTGCGGTGGTTCCGGTTCACCTGTGGGTATCAGCGCTATCGGATTTGTTAATGAATTACCTACATCTGCAAAACCCGAGAGATAACCTAAAGCTTTACGCAGAAACGGGCTATTGATCTGATCTATAACAGGAGCAAGCAGTTGAGAAGGCGATTGCCCAAATTTTGGCCCTTTTGATTCTGGAAGTTCTCCACTATCCCCCAATATATCCATCCGGCTAATTGGGTTATTCCCCATTGCTGCATACAAACTCTCAAAATCCGTAGGCTTGGGGTCTACTTGCCAAAAGCGGCCAAGCTGCGGGTCGTGTGTGCGGTAAAAGGTTTCGTACCAGTTAAGGTCAAAGGTTTTGTTTTGCTCGTAGCCGTTGTACTTCTTCTTATTTTCTAACCTTCCCGCTGCATTGCTGCTAATACCCACCATCTTAAGCCCAAAAGGATAATAAACATTCTCCTCCACCAAAGGCCCCGTATAATGCTGCACCACCAAATTATCAAAGAACACATTACCCCTTGAATTAATTTATAGTAAAAGTTTCTATGTCTTCAAATGGATTAACAACTCTTTTCCCATTATTAAAGCAGTTAGTCAATAATGAGAAAAAAATGAGTCTGGCTGAACCTTCAATCTCTTCATTAAACCTACAGGATATTTCAAAAATATTTTTATTGTCTATCATTCCATAAATATTCAAAACCTTGAAGTTTGTCCCCTCTTTGGGACTAATTGAATAATCGTTAAAATACAAAATTCGGCTTTTAGTTACAATTTTATTCCTTTTACTAACAAACGTCCAATCATTCACTAATATTTCTTCTTCCCCTTGCTTGTAATATTCTTCAATCTTTTTTTCACTTTTCGCTATCTCGTTAACTGACAATACGATATTAAACAATTTAGACGTGTCTTTATTGCTAAATTTAATGTAATCCAAGCTATCCTCTACAACTTCCAAAAGTACTGGAATGTTAAAAGTCAACTTCAAATTAGCCCTCTCAAATCTTTTCCACTCAATAATACTATCGCTTTTATTTTGAGGATAATACCATTTGCCGACCCTCAAGCCATTTTCGAAAATCCCTTTTTCGGTCAATTGATTTGAAAAATTAAAAAAAGACCACTCTCCTTGTTCTATACCGTTGACTATACAGCCTTGGGCATTATAGTCCTGATTAGCAAAACCAAATTTCCTTAAAGAACAATCCTGATTGGTACAATTATATTGTAAAAGAACCAAGCTGATTAATTGCAACCAAAACAAGTAAACATATTTTTTCATTAATTAAACGATTTGCCAATTGATAATATTTTTTTTACATTTCCAGTCTTTTCTTCTACTCCGACACTTACACTTGTTTTAGTTTTACCATTTTGACTGGAAACTTCTACTTGCCCAAAAGCTTGGTTAGTATCAGTGCCAACACCTGCTTTGACTTTAGTTTTATTCTCCCCTGTTTGATAATTTTTAGAATTTGACACTTCTATTTTCCCCGGAATTTTCCTAACCGTAACTTTTATCTCAACCTTCACCTCTACTGAAGAAGCATTTAAAGCTGTTTTAGTGCTTGCTTTAACGTTGTTAGTTTTTATTTCTTGTTTTAATTCTAACTTATTCTCTGTTTTTGTGTTAACTGTAAAAAGTGATGGCCCATTTGATACTGTTGCGCCAGGTCTTTTTGAGTTCTGAATCCAGCCAAAAACATTCGTGCTATAGTCAGTCGTAGTTGCAGTAGTAAAAACGGTCGAGGCGCCTGTTATGGAACTTGGTTTTCTCACTTCAGTTTCCGACTTTGTAAAAAAACTTGAAACATTATCAACTGCTTTTCCAAAAGCCTCTGTAATTTGTCCAAAAGCACTTCCAAGCCAACCTTGTACAGTTCCGGCAGATATAGCCTCCAAACCCTCTAACTCCACATGCCTTACTACTTTATTCTCACTAAAAGCATAAGTGCTGTTGTAAACATAATCATTTGCCAGCGGGTCAATCTCTATAAACCGTCCTATCTGCGGGTCGTGGTTGCGCCATTTAAACTGTATCCAGTCAAGTCCAAGTTCATCATCAAACCGCTGCCCCTGAAAGGTCTTTTCCTTATTTTGTAATCTTCCTGCTGCTCTACTGCTAATACCCACTGCCTTAAGCCCAAAAGGGTAATAAGCATTCTCCTCCACCAAAGGCCCACTGTAATGCTGCACCACCAAATTGTCAAAGAACACCGGTTTCGTCTTCGTCTCGTTACTCAAATATACAAATAAGTAACCGTTTTTTACTATTGGTTGCCGTTGTTATGCCGTAAGTTCTGAACTCTTTAACTGTGATATTTTTTTATCCTGTTTGTTAATTTCTATCTGCTTTAGAAAATCTTCTCTATTAGATATTGCTTCCTGTAAGCTTTGAAGCCATTCGTTTACATTTACACCACAGGCCTTAAAATGGTTTATATCCCAGCTTCTTTTATTGATTTGCTCCAATACACTTTGAGCCTCTGTAACGCCTATAAACAAAGCTATTTTCAGTTTTGCTTCTTGAAGGGCTGCTTGCAAGTAAGAGTTAGGAGCGGCACTTAATGGCTGTGTTTGGGAATATTCATCTATCACAGATATCATTTTCTTTAAAGAAATATTCCCCTCAAAAGGCAATGGAGTTTGCTTTATCACACTTTCTATCACATCATTAAAAAAAGCCCTGTGCTTTACATAAGGTATGTCATATTGAAACCCTCTTTTATCCTTAAATTCCTTTAAAAGAATTGGCCCCATAAACCATGCTCGAATGTCGCTTCCCCATTTATTATTCCAAATGACATAAGTAACAAAATACGGGCTGTATTCTTCTGTTCTTGGACGCTTTATTAATTCTAAACCAATCACAATAGGTCCTACTCTTTTATATAATTTATCTTGTGCATATAAAGTCAGTTGAGGGAAGGCATTTTGCCAATCATCAATCACTTTCTTTTTTATTGCTTTATCTATCACCATTCTTAATTTTAAGGTTTGATTATTTGTATTCCGTACCCAGGGAAGCTGGTTGAATATTTCAGGAATTGACTATTGCTCATTGTTGCATTGCCAAATTTGTAATCATAAATCTTCATTGTCTGTGTATTGATTACATCTAAGTAACCTCTGTTTCCCGACCCATACAATAAATTGTTATTAAAGTACTGATTAAATCGTAACCCTCTATCTCCATAAATTTGTTGATAACGACTTAAAAGATTGTTGGCGTAGGTATGCTTGGCCGTTCCAGCAAATCTTCCTGTACCACCAATGGCAGTTTCTGCTTTCTGCGCTGCCCTTGTTACAAGTTGTAATTCAGACATTCCCCCCGTAGCCCCAGCCTTACCCGGCACAAGCGAATTACCCTTAAAAGCATAGTTTGATGACAAACTTAATGAAGCCCCTGAAGTAATAGCGGCAGTAACTGCCGTTTCTAAAAACTGCGGGTTATTCCATCCATTTAAAGCATCTTTAAACTGCTGCTTAAGCGGCGTATTTAGTGTGTAAGTAATACTGTTATCAACTGCGCTGCTAATGTCATTATATCCATTTTTTGCTGCTTCTGCCGCTGTGCTAAAGTAAGTGCCTTCATTTATAGCCTGCACATTCATTACCCCGCTGTTCCATAAAGCCGGAATGAAATTTAATATGCTTATAGCCGCATTACCTATTGCATTCGGGATATTTTGTACAGGATTGCTTGTAATAGTACCGTTGTACTTAAATTTTGGTATATAACCGCTATACCAGTATTTGCTGCTTGTATTGTCAGGGGAACTGTCTCCCAGTATATCCATCCGGCAAACCGGGTTATTCCCCATAGCTGCATAAGGGCTTTCAAAATCAGTAGGCTTGGGGTCTATCTGCCAAAAGCGGCCAAGCTGCGGGTCGTGTGTGCGGTAAAAAGTTTCGTACCAGTTAAGGTCAAAGGTTTTGTTTTGCTCGTACCCGTTGTACTTCTTCTTATTCTCCAGCCTCCCCGCCGCATTGCTGCTAATACCCACTGCTTTAAGCCCAAAAGGGTAATAAACATTTTCCTCTACCAAAGGCCCGGTGTAATGCTGCACCACCAAATTATCAAAGAACACATCCCGTTTCCAGGTTTCGTTACTCAAATATACAAAGAGGTAACCACTTTTTACTATGGGTATATTTTGCTGTGCAAGGGTTTGTATGTCATCATCAAAGCCAGGTACTTTCATAAAGCCGCTACCTGCAGGTACATAGTTAAACTGCTCATAAAACGATATCCAGTAAACCTTTTCGTTATCACACTATTTCAATGAACTTTATGCCACCAACATTTCTGGTACACTTAACTGGCTGTTGTTGCATTACAGGCATTTTAAAGGGGTTAAAAACAAACCGAGCAACTGTGTAGTTGCCCGGAAAATTTGGTATAAAATTTAATTTTTATTGATAATCAGCATTTTAAGGTGGTTAAAATCGGTGAACAACACTTCTGATACATTACCATGGTTTTGTTTACTTTTACGAATCAAGCCAATACTCAGACTTAGGGTTATTCTTTTTTGCTATTTTGAATATTGATTTAACATTTTCTTTAAGTTCCATTTCGCTTTCATCATAAATAAGTGCTCCTGCTTCAAAACACTCATTTATTGTTACAATCATTTTTTCAATGGAATCATAATAACTAACTACAAAATCACCTACATTTCCAAAAGTCGGACACTGCAAAAAAAGCATCCCATATTCGGTACTATTTTTATCCGCTTCATATAAAAAGAAATCACCCGTAAAACTTACTATTATAGGAAAATATGAGGGCTTCCATATTAAATGATTCTCTTCCATCTTCATAAGTTGATCAACGTAATCCAAGGTTGGCAATACGCCAAATCCAGTAAAATTGTACGAGAAATTCCTTGGCAGAGTGTTATCGTTCTCAATGCCGTTTCGCCACATAAATATATCCATCAAATTCTCATCCTCTATCTGCCATTTTTCAAAATAAGCCAGGACAGTTGTTTTTTCCAACGGAGGTTGCAGCCGCTGGTACATGGGCTGGCAGTATGTAGCCAGGCAGTTGTCTAATAGTTGTATATACTGTTGTGCTATTGCCATATTTTTTATTTTATTGTTTTAATTATACCTGTCTTCATCCGGTCGTTCGCTAAACCGGGTGCTTTCTGCAAATATTACATTAAAGGCAGCCTGCAAGGCTGCACCTGCCCAATTAAGCCCCCGCATAATAGTACCCGGTCTGTTTTTTTCAGACTGTTGCTGTGCAGCTTTTTTTGCTCCTTCAAACGATACCTTAGCCTCTGGCACAGTTTGAGGAGTACTAGTGGGCCGCACCTTTTGGGGTATTAGCATTACTAAAAATTTATCCCCATCCTTCATTTTTAAATATTTTACAGCAGCACCTAATTGCCCGCCGTGTGCTGCATTTTCTTTTGTTGGTACAGCCATCCTTACCCCACGTGCCCCCCCCTGCTTGGTGCAGGCCGGGGCCACCTCGTCTTCCTGCTTTGTTGCATCTTTATTGTTTACCCTGTTAGCTTTTTCGTTTTCAGTTCTGTTTGTTATGTGCTTTTCTTTATCCGGTTCGTAATCAAATATTAAAAAAATTAATCCACCTAATGGAATGGCCTCATTGGGGTGCTTTTTTATATAATTTAAATGATTTTGATATACATTAGGCATCTGCTCTTGCGGTATAAATATTGGTGCAATCTTAGGCCCTGCACTATCCCCCAATATATCCATTCTGCTAATCGGGTTATTGCCCATTGCTGCATAAGGACTCTCAAAATCAGTCGGCCTTGGGTCTATCTGCCAAAAGCGGCCAAGCTGCGGGTCGTGTGTACGGTAAAAAGTTTCGTACCAGTTAAGGTCAAAGGTTTTGTTTTCTTCGTACCCGTTGTACTTCTTTTTATTCTCCAGCCGCCCCGCTGCCTTGCTGCTAATACCCACTGCTTTAAGCCCAAAAGGGTAATAAACATTCTCCTCCACCAAAGGCCCCGTATAATGCTGCACCACCAAATTATCAAAGAACGTGTACTTGTCTTTTGTTTCGTTGGTTAAAGTAGCTACCAACACATCTGATACATTACCCTTTTCCTCTATTTACTTTCTAATGCCTCCTATGATAACAAACTTTGACTTCTCCTTTAGATAATCTTCACTCATATACTCATTATATTCTTCTGTCAACAAATTTCCGTTCACAGCTAAATATTCCTTGTCCTTTTGCAAATCATCAAAATTGCTATCCGCATGCCTCGGATATAAAACCAAGACTCTTCCTGAAACTCCATTAAAGTCCAAAATGTAATCGGCTTTAAATAACAGGCACCAAGCGCTAAGTATTTTAACTATAACTCCATTTATTATGTTTTGTCCATCAGGGCTATCAAAATTCCATGGCTCGCCAACTGATATATAATATTTTTTTTGCTGCATGATTATTATCTTAATGGTTGCGAATTAATAAGCCTGATTTTAACAGGATCTAATGTCATAAATTCTGCTCCGCCGCCGGACAATCCATTTAATGGAAGCACCTTTGTTCCATTTTTTAATATAGTTGGATTATTCTGTATTTTAAACTCAACACGAAGTTCAGGTGTACTTACTAAGCCTAATCTTTGAGCAGCTTTAGCTGCAGATTTATAAAGATCCTTAGTAAAATAAGTTTCTCCTGCTCTGCCTCCCCGCAAAAAACCTGCGCCATCACTTTCCTTAATAGCTTTTAATTCTGCTTTAGACATGTAGCGAAAACCAGTAGTACCTTTTGTACTTGTTACCGGCTTAGTTGCAGCAGTACTACCTCCCCCTCCCACCCCCGGCATTGCAAGCAAAAAACCGTCACCCATCAATTGTGCTGCTGCATTCATATCGCCATTAGCAACAGCATTAACCCTTGTTACTGTGTTCTGCACTTGCCCAGCCACATTACCCGGGTCAACCATACGAAAAAAATCACCTGCTGTGCCATTCCCATTCACTATCCGTGTTGCACTTGCATTTTGAGCTTGCACAGCACCAACTAAGCCATTAACAGTAGTTATTGGGTTCATCATCTTGTCGCCCAAATCCATCCATCCACCAATATAATCGGTAAACTTATTAGGTGCTATACCCAAAGACGCTAAACCCTTATTTAAGCCAGCCGATGGGGGTGGGCAGCAATCCGGCATATCCCCCAATGGGTCAGCAAACCTCACCGGGTTATCAAAGTTGCTGGCATAGGTACTCCACATATACATCTCATCCGTTTTGGGGTCTATCTCCCACCAGCGGCCTATTTGTGGGTCAATCTCTCTAAACTGTGCATCATATACATTCAGGTCAAGCGCTTTTTCAAGTTCTATGCCGTTGTATTTTTTGTTGTTTTCCAGCCTGCCAAATGCCTTACTGCTTATACCCTGCTGCACCAACCCAAATGGGTAATACACATTCTCCTCCACCAAAGGCCCGGTATAATGCTGCACCACCAAATTATCAAAGAACGTGTACTTATCTTTTGTTTCGTTGGTTAAAAATACAAAAAGGCTAAGTACTTGTAAATGCTTTTCTTTTTTAAGCTAAGATTGAAAACTAACTATTTGAGTACATTACCACCCATCAAGCCAGTACTCCGATTTGGGATTATTTTTTTTTGCTATCTGAGTAACAAGACTATGATTTACATCTAGCCACATTTTATCCTGATTATAAACAAAGGCTTTTGTTTTAAAACATTCAGTAATTGTTAGAATCATCTGTTCAATAGAGTCATAATAACTAACCACAAATTCGCCAACATTACCAAACGTGGGGCACTGCAAAAAAAGCATACCATAATCACTACTTTGCCTATTAGCCTCATATAAAAAAAAATCACCTCCAAAACTTGTCACAATAGGGAAAAAAGAGGATTTCCATGACGCATATTCTGCTTCCAACTGTATTAATTCATTTATATGCTCCAATGTAGGTATAACGCCAAATTCTGTGTAATTGTAGGTCAATGTAGGTAATACCCCATCATTCACAATACCGTTTTTCCACAAAAAAATATCCATTAAATTTTCATCTTCTATCTGCCATTTATTAAAATAAGCCTCAATAGCCGATTTTTCTAATGGAGGTTGCAGCAGCTGGTACATGGGCTGGCAATAAGTAGCCAGACAGGTATCTAATAACTGTATATACTGTTGTGCAATTGCCATAAATTTTATTTTAATGTTTTAATTATACCTGTCTTCATCCGGTCGTTCGCTAAACCGGGTACTTTCTGCAAATATCACATTAAAGGCGGCTTGCAGGGCT
>JANMDL010000333.1:0-10781 GCA_031376295.1 Chitinophagales bacterium | reverse complement strand
TGTACCAGAAAGCGGAGGCTATGTGCAATTATTTCTTTGTACTTATCAGGCTTCAACAGTTTTTTCCATTCGAGATTAGTAGCGGTGAAGAATTGAGGATAAATATTGCTTGTGCCAGCCATCTTTCATAACAGATTTGTGATTCAAAGATATTTATTTTGTTTGTAAATTATCCCTGTGTTGTTGGTGAAACTAACACACAGAGTCCTCAGCGCAACACCAAAAAAGGCAACGGGTTGTTGGTGAGGCCAACGCACAGGGCTGACACACAACACCAACAACGGCAGCAAGTTGTTGGTGAAGCCAGTGCACAGGGCTGACACACAACACCAACAACGGCAGCAAAATTCTAACAAAAAAACCTATATCTATTAATGAACTGCAATGACAGACTTGAGTAATATTTGAACTGACTTTCAATGAGTTATAACCCAAAGTAAGAAGTAGGTTACTTCCCTTCCGTTTCCAGCTTCCACAAATTTTCTGTAACCAAATTCACTGCCTTGCGCAGGTAGCGCCTGTAAGTACTGAAGGGCAGGTTGAGGTAATCAGCCGCCTGCTCCTGGCTGCCAACGGGATTAAAAAATGTGCGGAACAGCACCCGGTGAAATTTATCATCCTTTACCGATTCTTTTATTTTATCAGTAGCATCGCCGAGGCAGTCTTTGAGAGATGCCAGCAGTATAGTGGTATCTTTATCGCTGCCAGCAAAGTTCATTACAAAGCGGCTGCGCAGCAAAGGGTTGGCCAGCAGTTTTTTATCGCTCTGGTAATCTTTTAAGGCTTCGTACACGCTGTTGGCAAACTCTTCCTCACTCAGTACCACCATCTGTACCTGCTGGTCTTCCTGCGCAATTTCAAAACCAAGTTCCCGCTGCCCCAGTTTGTTCAGCCAGGCTCCGGGTGGTGTTTTGCGCCAGTCGTGCATGTACCAGCCATGCGGCATACCGTTTACTTTAAAATCAAGCGGGGCAAGCAGTTCCAAATCGGCATAAGTGAGCACCATACTCCAAAAATCGGGGTAGGCACAATTGAGCAGGGTAATGGCAAGCCCGGGGGCAGAAAGATAATATTGCACAATGGCAAGAAACATACTGCTTTGCAGATTGCTTACACCCTGGTAGGTATCTTCCGCCATCCAGTAGCGGAACAGGGTACACACATCGCCCTTGCGCAGGTTAAAGTTTTGTGCGGCATATTTTTTTGCAGCCATGGTTATTGCATCTTCAACAACCTCATTACTGTCAATTTCATTGATATTGATGCGCATTACAAAGCCACAGGGCTTTTTTTCAAAATTGCGGAACACCCATACCTGTGCGGCTGCATGGCCAATCCAGCTTTTAAACTGCTCCACACTTTCAGCATCTTCATGCTTTTCCACCATCGCTTCCAGGTAGGGCTGGTCGGCAGGCAGCATTTGCTCCATCCAGTGGCTGCCGGTTTCCTGCCAGTCAAAGTAAGGGCGCACCATAGGATGCTGGCGGTGCAGAAAATTGAGCATAAACAGCACCATGCGCATTTCGTCGCCACTTACCTGTTCAAACTTGCCGGTATAATATGTGCGGATGCGGTTATACAGTTCCTTGTTCCAGTCGGGGTTGCGCCAGCGAAGGTCGGCGCAAATGGCATCCCGGGCCAGATCGTGTGGATACAGCCCCAGCCTGTTACTTTCAATAAACGACAGCTCCTGCAGCCATTCAAACAGTTCAGAAGCATCTTCCACACCCATAACCTGCTGCAAAAGCGATTCTGTAGTAATATACACAATGGCACATATTTCCAGTGCAATGCGGTGTGCCGGGCTGGGTGCTTTTTGTATAAAACTTTCCAGTAATGTGCGTACTGTATCCGGCGACTCATCAGGGTTGAATTTTTTGCCCGGAAATTGGGCATACATGTCGGCTACCACGCTTAATGCCAGCGGATGCCCATGTGTAAAGTCGAGTATGCTGTCGAGTTCCTGTTCAGGCACATTTCGTTTTATCAACAGTTGCCTGCTTTCTGATGGAGAAAGGTTACGTACCTGTATTATTTTCATCAATTGCTGCCAGCCATTATCCAGCACCCAGTTTTTGGAGGGAGACTTGCGGCCACTGAGAACAGTTAATACATTGTCCGACATCTGGGGCAAAAATTCCTGGCGCATCCAGTCGTCAATGGGCGTAAGCTTTTCGTAAGTGTCAACAAACAGCACAAATCTGCTTTCAGTTTTTTGCAAAGCGGTAAATACATCTTCCTGTATTTGCAACTGCTCCTGCAGGGCCGCAATAAAATGTTGCGGTGCGGCATTAATGTCCCGTCCGTCCACATGTATAAAAGAAACAGCCTGCTCCCGGCAAAAATCAGTGTATTCTTTTACAAGAGAGGTTTTGCCCTGGCCGCCCGGGCCGTATATGTACAGCAGAAAACTGGACAATTGCGGAGCCTGTACAATTGCTTTGAATGTTTGTAATTCTTTTTCCCTGCCGGTAAAATACTGGCGCCGGGTGGTAGAAAGAATATCGGCTAATTTTCTTGCCATGGCAGTTAGTAATGAGTAATAATACGGCGTATTTTTTCTAAATACAATAATACGACAAAAAAGAAAGAATGGTTTTTGAAAAAAAGATAAATCTGCGGATAATCAGGCTGGTATTGACAAATCTTTTTTTTATTAATGCAGGTTAAGAAATTGTTAACCAACCGGCACAATAAAAAAGCATTACTGAACGATTTATAGGTGTAATTTAATTATCCTCTCAGTATCTGAACTGAACAAAACCACAAGTATGACAAAAACTGTTCGCAATGCGGCGGTGATGATAATATTGTTTTTTATAGCGGGCTTTACTCCGCTTCCCGGTACGGGAAAACTGCGGAGCAGCTTATCCACCAGCCCCGTATTTTCAAAATTAATTTCAACAGATAATTCAACAAAAAGCAAAACTGGTGCATTTGCAGCCGTAAACCCCGCTAAAGCAGTTATAAGCGAAGATGCTTTTACACTTGCAGTAAAAGGATTAGCCTATTGCAAAGAGCAGGGACTGGTTAAAAACCAGCGCATTGTTACCATTATTGATTTCAGCAGGCCATCCACTCAAAAAAGGCTGTTTGTGATTGACATCAGCAAGGGAAAACTGCTGCTGCAATCGCTGGTAGCACATGGCAAAAACTCCGGCGAAAAATATGCTGCCCGTTTTTCCAACAGGGTAGAGTCGAATCAGAGCAGTCTTGGGGTATATGTAACGCTTGGCACCTATACAGGTAAGCATGGGTACTCACTCAGGCTGAAGGGGTGCGAAGCAGGCATTAACGACAATGCTTACAACAGGGATATCGTACTGCACAGTGCCGATTATGTATCCGCCTCGTTTATAGCGGCAAGGGGCTTCCTCGGCAGGAGCGAAGGTTGCCCGGCCGTACCGGAAAATTTACACAGGAAAATTATTGATTATATCAAAGGCGGAAGCTGCCTCTTTATTTACCATCCTTCGCCGGATTACACAAAAAATTCAAAATTACTTAACTGGTAACACTGATTGGATATTGGAAAATATGCCTGCATACGTATGTGCTGCAGGCATACTAAACAGTTTATTGTTAGGCACGACAGATGAACGGAATGCCCGCTGTACAGGCGGGCTTTCGTATTTTTTAGTGTGCTGCAAATATTTATTACCACTGAGCCACAGAAACACTGTTAATACATTTTCTTTTTTTGCTTCATTGTGCCGGAGGCGGGCTTAACATCGCAACTGTTGCTGTCTGGTCTCTGACCAACGGTGCAGCATGTAAAAAATATTGCCACTGAAACACAGAAACACTGCTGATACATTTTCTTTTTGTGCATCTTCCACAGCAGCAGCAGTCGGTTTAGTTATGTGTTAATTACCTCCCGGTTTTATTTATTACTATTACATGTACTTAAGCACTGTTTTTGTATTTTTCTGTGCTTCAGTGTTTCTGTGGCAAAAGCTGCTCTTCTATACAAAAAATGAGGCAACCACCTGGCAGATGATACCAAGTGCCAGGCCGGCATAAATTTCCCGGGGTTTATGATCGCTTACCACCAAACGTGCAGTGCATACAAGGCCGGTAAGCAGTAATGCTGCTGAAAGCGGCCATGTCATGAGCATGCTGTTGGTTTTCATAATAATTAAAAAAAAGCCCAGTACACCACCCATGCCAATGGCGTGCATACTTATCTTCATGTAAATGTTTACCAGTAAAGCAGCATAGGCATTGATAAAAACGCCCAGCATAAAACTGATCATCAATGGTGGATACTGCTGGTTTTTTAACACCCAAAAGGTCCAGAAATAAAAAGTACCCGAAGCAATATAGGGGATGATGCGGTCTTTTTGGGTACGCAAAAAAATGGACTGAATAAAATTTAGCCCTTTCAGCAGCAATACCGTGATGCCGGGAAAAAATACTGTGTTGATGCTGATGGAAGCCATGCTTCTTGCTTTTTCGCCCGGGCTAAGCCCCGCAAAGCAGGAAGGATGTATGTACAGCATAAACAGTGTTACATAGGCAGGTATAAACAGCGGGTGAAAAATGTAAGATAATATATGAGAAACAATGCGCAATGCCAGTGGTTGCGTATTGTTGATGCTGTTTTCGCCTGCTGTAATTGTCTGTTGCATTATAATTCTTTTCTTAACCTTGCCACAGGTATATTCAGTTGCTCCCTGTATTTGGCCACAGTGCGGCGGGCAATATTATAGCCTTTTTCGGTGAGCAGTTCTGTCAGCCGCTCATCGCTCAGCGGATGCTTTTTGCTTTCGTCACCAATAAGGTTGCTCAGTATTTTTTTCACTTCCCTTGTACTTACTTCCTCGCCACTGTCTGTTTGCAGGCTTTCGCTGAAGAAGAATTTAAGGCGGTAGGTGCCAAATTCTGTTTGCACAAATTTGCTGTTGGCCACCCTGCTTACAGTACTTATATCAAGATTTGTTTTTTCGGCAATGTCTTTTAATATCATCGGCCGCATTTCAGTTTCATCACCGGTAAAAAAGAAATCATGCTGGTAGTTCATAATGGCTTCCATGGTACCCAGCAATGTATTCTGCCGCTGCTTTATGGCATCAATAAACCATTTGGCCGCATCAATTTTTTGTTTGATAAACAATACAGCTTCCTTCTGCCGTTTGTCTTTTTTGCTGCCCCTGTCATAATCTTTCAGCATATCCCTGTAGCCTTCACTTACCCTCAGTTCCGGTGCATTTTTGCTGTTGAGGGTAAGCTCCAGCACACCGTTGTTGTTGAGTATAAAAAAATCGGGGATAATATAACTTTCTGCATTGGATGGCCCGCCAATATTGCCTCCGGGCTTGGGATTGAGTTTAATAATCTGGTTAATAACATCTTTGAGATGCTCATCCGTAAGGCCAAGGCCACGCTGTATTTTTTCGTAATGTTTTTTGGTAAACTCTTCAAAGTATTTTTCCAGTACATTAATGGCTAATTCTACCGATCTGCCCCCCTCGCCAATTTTACGTTCCAGTTGTATCAGCAGGCATTCCTGCAGGTTTCGGGCACCAATGCCGGGCGGGTCAAACTGCTGTATCTGTAAAATAATCCTTGCTATTTCTTCTTCGGTGGTAATGATGTTCTGCCTGAAGGCAAGGTCATCCACAATGGAGCTGATATCCCTTCGCAGGTAGCCATCATCATCAATACTGCCTACCACCTGTTCGGCTATCGGCTGCAGTCTTTCATCAAGGTTAAGGTGGCCAAGCTGTTCCAGCAGCATTTCATTAAAACTGGTTTCCACCCTGTGGGGCATTACTTTAGCTTCATCCTGTTCGGGATAATTGTCATCACGCAGCTTATAATCACCCACTTCGTCATCTCCTTCCTGCACATAGTCACTTATATCAATATCATCGTATTCCGTTTCGCTGCCATCAGGTTCCGTTTCTTCTGCATCAGGTTCATCGGCTTTGCTTTCAAACTCATCAGCCCCGTCTTCTTCCCCCTGTTCCAGCGCCGGATTTTCTTCCAGCTCCTCTTTTATCCGTTCTTCCAGGTTGGCAGTAGGCACCTGCAGCAGTTTCATCAGTTGAATCTGCTGTGGAGATAATTTTTGTAATAACCGCTGTTGTAAGCTGGTACTTAAAGCCATTTTTCAGATATTCTTATTTTCCGTGATTGTCATGTATTGGTTGCCGGTAATTTTCTGGCATTTTTCCAATCCCATGAGCTAATTTTTACGTAATTTACATACAAAGCAACAGAAATATTGAATACGAAACTCATTTTTTTAATTTTTTGCACGGTTTTTGTGGTGAGCGCCGCTTTTGCACAGTTGCCATCACCTTCAGCATTGCATTTCTCCCATTATACACAGGTTAAAAAAAAGCCGGTAAATTTCTTTTCTATTAACAATATGGCGCTCACTCATATCAATACACAGGCACCCAGGCCTGCCATCAGGCTTATTACTTCAGATTTTTACACTTCCGGTTTTGGTTTTTTTTGCCGTCAGGAGCTCAGGTTTGAAAAAATCACCAATATCCCCTTCCGTTTCCGGCTGGGGAGTGTTACCACCTGCGACCGGCTGGAGGGAAAAAGGGTAAGTATTACACAATAAGCCTGCTCACTTAATTCTCTGAAAAAATCATCTTATCAGCAACTTCACAATTACATAACCGTATTTTTTCCCCACCTGAAAAAAGTTTTTTTGCAACGCAATAACTTTTTTAGGCATCCGTTTATACTGTTGTAGATCCAAATCTTTTTTAAAAACCTCTTTAACCAACATGCTATGGATAAGGTTATAGCAGTGGTTGTCACGTACAACCGCCAGGCACTCCTTTCTGACTGTATAAATGCCCTTCGCAGCCAAACCCGCAGGCCCGATGCCATTCTCATTGTAAATAACGGCAGTACTGATAATACAGAACAATGGTTGCAAAGCCAGAACGACCTGTTTTTTGTAACACAACAAAATGTTGGCTCCAGCGGGGGCTTTAGTACCGGTATTACCTGGGCATATAAAAAAGGCTACTCCTGGATATGGTGTATGGATGATGACGGCTACCCCAAGGAAGATGCGCTGGAAAAATTACTGGAAAACAGTGAGGATGAACTGTGCCTGCGCAACTGTGCCGTAATTGATAAGGCTGATAAAAAAACATTTGTGTGGAAAACACAGCAGTATAAAACGATTGATGAAGTAAACTGCAGGGTGATAGAGGGGATAGGGCATCCATTTAACGGCACCATGCTGCACAGGAGAATAGTTGAAAGAGTGGGGGTGCCGCAGCCAAAATTATTTTTATGGGGAGATGAAACAGAATATTATTACCGTATTGTAAAACAAAACAGGATTCCGGTTTGCACCATTTCTGACAGTATTCATTATCACCCGGCCACAGCCTTTTCGTATAAGCAGGATTGGGATTATCAAACAGGCTGGAAGATGTATTTCTATATCAGGAACCGTTTTCATATTCACCAGGCAAAGTTTGGCAACAGGGTAATGGCTTTTGCTCATTATATATGTTTTCTTGCAGCTTTTGCAGGTATTGTACTGGTGTACCAAAAATCAGATAAGTTTAAAAAATTAGGTTTTATCTTTTGGCCGGCAAAAGATGCTTTTTCTAAAAAGTTTCATGCCGATCCGCCATTTATACTTGCCAGGCTTAAAGTGCAGGGCAGTATTTCCGCAGCAGCTTTGTTTAACAACTATATCAGGAATGCTGCGGCTAATCTTTTTGCACCTTTTACCTTTAACCGTGCAAGAAGAACAGCGGCTGGTGCTTAATTATACTGACTGGGTACAATAAACCTCAATATTTTTTTGCTGAAAATAATTATATGGTGAGCTTGTGTTCACCATATTTTTTTGTGAGTATGGGTAACAAATCAAACAGTTTTATCAGTAGCCGGGATTTTTTCCGCAATGGCAGTAAAATTTTTCATTTTATCCTTTCTGGCATTGTCCCATATAATGAGTATGGCTATTAAATAAAAAGGCGTGCAGGGTATTTTATACCGGCATAGTGTACCAAAGTTAAAGGTAGTGGCACCAATAAACAGCGCAAAAAGTACCGAAAATAGAAAACAGTATAACACTACAGGGTCTTTTACAATGGTACGTACAAACCGCCGTATCCCTGTTTTAAAAAGTACCCAGAAAGTAAGCAGCATCATTGCCATACTTTCAATGGATGACAGTAAAGTGGAAAGCTTGCGGGTTTCCCATATAAATGGCCGGAATAAAGTGGTGATAATGGCTGCGGGCATCATTTTAACCAGGCTCACAACGGAGCCGTCAAATTCAACCCAGGGTTCAAAATTGGAATCTCCAATACCTGCTGCCGCCTGGTCCTTAAAATTCTGCTGCTGGCTCTGTATGCGGTCACCTAGGCCTTCTGCTGCAAAAGCACCAAGCTCAGCCTGAAATTTATTCATCACCTGCATGCCCGCAAAAACACAACCAACTATCAGCGTCGGCCCCAGCATTATTTTCACAAATTTGTTTTTCAGCAGGTTTACATTTTTTAGTATTAAAAACAGCATGAAGAATGGCACATAAGAGATAAGGATATAAATTTTAAGGTTCAGCAGCATATAGCTGGCAAGCAGCACAATTATAGTATTGCGAAAAAGCCCCTGTTTTTTATAAAACATTTCATACAACGAATAAGTAAGCCAGCCAATGGCCCCGGTGCAGATGGGGTCTTTTAATATGCCTGAACTCCAGAACACAAAAGTGGGCAGGTACAGTATGGCTATGGCTAATTGCTTGTGCAGATGCGGATACAGTTCGTAAAAAAAACGGTACAACCTCCACACCCCCGAAAAGGAAATCATGGAAAAAAACAGGTTGATGATGAGGTATTTGCCAAAGGTAAAAAACGAAAGGATGGTTACAAGCCTGGCAACCATGTAGTTGTTTTCATCATTAAAATAGCCCAGGTTCCACATATCGGCCAACAATGCCTGGTCAAAATTTTTGCCTTTTGTAAATATCCATTTGATATTGGATGGGTCGTTTAATATCAACTTAAAAATATTATGACCCTCCACCCAGTAAAGCAGGTAAGAATCGCTCTGCTTATTGGAAATGCCCATGATGAAAAAGGTAAAAGCCATGGTACTGACAATTTTTATCCAGAAAGCACGGGCATGGTACTTACGCAGCAGCGGGTCAGTGTATTTTTTACGCCGCAGCGAAAAAATAAAATAAAACAAGCCTACATAAATAGGGAATAATATATAGTCGAGATAATTCATGCGTCGTGTAAAACGGCGATGCTATTTAAGGGGTTAAGAAAAGCAGACGGGCAAATTTATCTTAAATATTGGTTTTTCATTAAATAATTGCAGTTATTTTGCCACTAAAGTTAATAACACATGTGCGGAATTGCCGGTTCAGTAAATTTTAAGCTCTCATACGATACCATAAAAGCGCAGATGCTGCACCGCGGTCCCGATGAACAAAGCAGTTTTTTGTGCGATAATGTTGATTTTTATCATCTGCGTTTAGCCATTTTAGATATTGGTGGCGGAAAGCAGCCCATGCACCTGGATGAACGCTATACCATCATCTTTAATGGACAGATTTACAATCACGCTGAGCTGCGGAATAAGCTTGACCTGCAGGGCCATACATCGTCTGATACTGAAACCCTTTTATTGCTTTACAGGAAATATGGCACAGATTTTCTTGATCACTTAGATGGTATGTTTGTATTTGCCCTGTATGACCAGCAGGAGAAAAAACTGTTTATCGCCCGGGACAGGGCTGGCAAAAAACCTTTGTACTATTATAATGACGGGGAGAAACTCGTTTTTGCCAGTGAGCTGAATTGCCTGAAGGGTCTGCTACCGCTGCAAATGAATGCTGATAATTTTTATCATTACACCCGGCTGGGTACTTTTTACCGCAGCCTTACGCCCTACCATAAAGTAACTGAGCTGGGTGCCGGCAGTTGCCTGCTGGTTGATTGCAATAATTTTACAGTAAAGGAATACCAATGGTGGAATATACATGAGTATTATACCCGTAGCAACAATGATACGATTGAACAGAGTGAAGAAAAAGTAGATGGATTTTTAAACGATGCCGTTAAAAGCAGGCTGGAGTCATCTGACCTGGAGGTGGGTTGTTTTTTAAGCGGAGGCATTGATAGTGGCCTGGCTACAGCCATCGGCAGTAAATACAACAGTAAGCTTAAAACCTTTACCGTATCGTTTGATGGTGAATACAACGAAGCGCCATTGGCAAAATTGGTTGCTGATAAATACCATACGGACCATACAGAAATAAAAATATCTTTCAGCAACCTTAAAAACGACCTGGAAAAGATATTGTGCAACTATGGCGAACCATTTTTCGACAGCTCGGCCATACCAAGCTACTATGTGAGCAGGGAAGCAAAAAAACACCTTACCGTAATATTGAATGGAGATGGGGCAGATGAACTGTTTGGTGGTTACCGGCGCTATGTACCCTTTGCCAAATACGACTTTTTTAAGAGCAGTAAATTAGTAAAAGGAAGTGCAGCACTGCTTAAAAAAGTACTGCCCGCCTCCAACAATAAAAAATCTAAATATAATTACCTGTACAGGCTGGCTGGCCTTGCCTCCAAATCGAATTTAGAAATTTATCTCTCTGCCGGGGTGGATATTATGGAGGATTATGAAAAAAATATCATCACTCCTTCTTTTGATTACCTGCAACCCATCCGCAATGATTTTGAAACCATTGCCAATGCACCGATGAGCGGGTTAAAAAAGATTATGAACATGGATTTTGACACCAACCTGTTCAGCGACCTGCT
>JANMDL010000280.1:0-1522 GCA_031376295.1 Chitinophagales bacterium | reverse complement strand
CATGCCAGGGTATTTACTTGAACTTTAAGAATATCGTTGATACCACTAGAATGAAGATTCCTTTTGGTGTAGCTCAGATTGGTAAGGCATTTAGGAACGAAATAAGCCCACGGAACTTCCTGTTTAGAACTCGTGAACTTGAACAAGCTGACACTCAGTTTTTTATAAAACCTCATGAAAACAAACAACCATATGAGGACATAAAGAACGATCGCTGGAAATGGTATTTAAGTATTGGCATAAAAGAAGAAAATTTACGCTGGAAGCAACATGACAACTTAGTATTCTACGCCTCTGACGCATGGGACATAGAATATAACTTTCCGTCATATGGATTTGATGAAATTGAAGGGATACACGACCGCACAGACTACGACTTAACCCAGCATTCGAAGTTCTCTGGTGTGGATCTTTCTTATAATGATCCATATACAGGAGAAAAATATATTCCTTGGATTTTGGAAACCTCAATGGGTATTGGGCGTGCTTTTTTGGCTGTCTTTTCTGATGCCTATAGTGTAGAAAAAATGGAAAACGGGGAAACCCGGACAGTTTTAAGGCTTAGCCCAGAGTTAGCACCCGTAAAATATGCAGTATTTCCTCTTTTGAAAAACAAACCTGAGTTAGTGACAAAAGCTCGTGAAGTATACGCAGAATTAAGTGAAAAGTTTGTATGTGAATTTGATGATAACGGCAACATCGGTAAACGCTATCGTCGGCAAGACGAAATCGGCACACCGTACTGCGTAGTAGTAGACTTTGACACGCTAGAAGACAATACTGTAACGATTCGCCACCGCGACACCACTAAGCAAGAGCGTAAGGCTATTAGCGACCTATAATTCGCATGGCACATAACGAAGGACTTCCCGGAAGTAGTGAATATCCTAGAATCTTAGATGTGCCAAAAGACGAATGGGGCGCTGGCGGACTTGGGACAATACTTAGAACAGTTGATGTTGACCCCTGTTTAGTAATTGGTGTTTACAATCCTGGTAAAGGGGCAATTTTGGGTCATTTTAGCGATCCTATGAATATTCATCATAAAAAAACCGCAAAGTCTTTTGGGCCATTGATTGATTTGCTAGCACTTTCTTCTAACGATATACCTACAATGAGATTTTGGATTGGAGGCGGCTCAACGGTTATCTCGGAAGATAATCTATATACCGAACAGGTCGATGCCAATGTTGACTACATGCTAGAGCGAGTCAAAGAGTTGGGAGTCGAGGAAGGTATGATTGATTTTGGTTTATCGGGGCATTATGAAATGATGGAAGTCGAAATAAATGCAGACGATGGTTCTATCAAAGTTCTGTCAGAAAAGTTACCAGAGGATATAGCTGATCGTAGTGAATCGCGTAAATGACTGCTGAAATTCTAAAGACCGAACTAAGCAAATATGCGTCAGTGGATGACGCGGTTTTTTTACAAAGGTTTTTTAAAACAGGACCAGGGCAGTACGGCCACGGCGACGACTTTATCGGGGTGCGGGTACCCCAGACACGCATTGTCTGCAAAC
>JANMDL010000214.1:0-28062 GCA_031376295.1 Chitinophagales bacterium | reverse complement strand
TGAGCGTTGAGCGTTGAGCGTTGAGCGTTGAGCGTTGAGCGTTGAGCGTTGAGCGTTGAGCGTTGAGCGTTGAGCGATGGGCGTTGAGCGTTGAACGTTGAGCGATGGGCGTTGAGCGTTGAACTTGCAACCTTGTATTTTCAACTTTGAACTTACTGTAACAAATAATGCTGCAATAAAAATACTGCTGCCCCTGCGAGGTAACCGGCCAGCGCCAGCCATCCAATTTTTTTGAGGTACCATATAAATTCAATTTTTTCAAGGCCCATGGCAGCCACGCCGGCAGCAGAGCCAATGATGAGGCAACTGCCACCTGTACCGGCACAATACGAGAGAAACTCCCAGAAATAATGATCCGTTGGGTATTGCTCCAGGCTGTACATGCCCTGCGCAGCAGCCACCAGCGGTACATTGTCTACCACCGCAGAAAGCAGCCCGGTTAATAAAGTGATAATGGTGATGTTGCCGATGGCATTGTTCATAGCTGTAGCCAGGCTGTTGAGTACTCCCGTTGCCTGTAACGCACCAATGCTGAGTAATATGCCAAGAAAAAAAAGGATGCTGGGGGTATCAATTTTGCGTAGTGCATGGTTAACGGAAAGCAGGCCCTTCTCTTCCTCATCCTTACCACTGTGTATCATTTCGGTAATCATCCACATAATGCCAAGCCCAAATAAAATGCCCATCCAGGGCGGTAAATGTGTAATGGTTTTAAATACGGGTACAAATAAAAGGCAACCCAGTCCAATCCAGAACACCGTATTTCTTGCCCGGCTCAAACCGGCAACCGGTCTTTCTTTATCTGCCTCAACCGTTCTCTCTATTACCCCCTTCATTTGCCTGCTGATGATAAATGCGGGTACCAGCAAACAAACCAGGCTGGGTATAAATGTTTGTGCCACAATATTGGCAGCCGTAATCTGTCCGCCAAGCCAAAGCATAGTGGTGGTTACATCGCCTATGGGTGACCATGCCCCGCCTGCATTGGCAGCAATAATAACCAGGCCGGTAAAAAGGAGCCGGTCCTGCTTATCAGGAATTAATTTGCGCAGCAGTGATACTAAAACAATGGCCGTGGTAAGGTTATCTAAAATGGCCGACAGAAAAAAAGTGATAAAAGCCACCAGCCATACCAATCTTTTTTTATTGGTGGTGCGTATCCGGGCCGTAATCAGCTCAAAGCCATCATGTGCATCAATCAGTTCTACAATCGTCATGGCGCCCAGTAAAAAAAACAAAATGCCCGACACTTCGCCCAGGTCTTTTTCCAGCAGTGCTGTTGCAGAATGCTTATCGTCTGAAAAAAGAGTGAAAACCGTCCAGCAAAGCACACCCGTTACCAGCGCAGATGCTGCTTTGTTAATTTTAAGCGGATGCTCCAGTACAATAGCTGCATAGCCCAAAATAAAAATAATGGTAATGAGAATAATCATGTGGTATAAAAATAGCACAAATTAATTCACCACTATTAGTTTTTCGCCGCTGGTTAAAGGTACAAGCGGCGGTACAAAAGTAATTACCCTATCACCGGCAGGCAAACCCCATACTGTACGTTCACTTTTCGTTTTGATTGTGTAAAACTGAATACTGTGTATAATGAAGCAGGGTGTACCCCGGAAGCGTAAGAACAAGGCAGGCTCTTTTGTCCCGAATGCTTTCAGCATTGGCTTTTGTGGGTCGGCTTTGTACGGCTTGCAAATATGCTTGCTTTGGCAAGGGTTAATGAGCCATTGCATTTATTCTTTTTTGCAATTCCTGAATTCTTTTTATTAGATTATCAAAACTTATTGGGTCACCGTAAATCATATTTTGTGCCATTGCCTGATAATCTTTTTCCCACTCTTTTATTACTATGTCAGGCGGAATGATTTTTATCTTACCCGGAATGTGGTTAGCATAGTCAATCCCACGAAGTGGATTGAATTTTTCTCTGTGTGTTACTATGCCATTATATAATTCCATATCCTTGATTGCAGCCGTCCCATGTGCTGTGTCCATTAGTTTTTCTAAATCATACAAGTGTCTTGATAACCTGTCAATACGAATTTTTGCAGTGTCCTGCGAAAACTCTTCATGTAATAAAAATATTTTTTCTAAAAAAGTTCTTTGTGGTAAAACAGTTGAAATAATAAACGGTTCAGTTGCAAATTTTTGATTTGGAAATATGGTACTAAGTATTGAATTAATTTGCCTGTTTTCAGTTGGTTCCATTAAAGAACGGGAACTTACTTCTATTAAAACTCTTTGTGGCAAATAATCAGATTTGCCGAATACAGATTTGTAATAAATTTCAATTACCTGCGGGTCTTTATCTGAATCTTTTATTGGTTGCGCATTTAATCTGCATTCATCAATTACTTTCCATTCGGTAAACTTCTTCGTTAAATCCTCTAAAAAAGTAGTTGAGATAAAGTCGCAGGATATTTTTCTTAACCTTTTGATTTGACTTTTGCTGATGCCGCCTTCAAAACCAAAGACTTTTCTGTCGATTGCTAAATCAATATCTTCTGAAAAACGTTCTATTAAATTCCAGCTTTTACTCAATGATGTACCACCTTTGAAAACAATGCCTGGCGAATACTTTAAGTCAAAGGAAGCCTTTAATGCTACTGTTACCCACCAATCTTTTTCAATAGCAATAGCGGGCAGTTTTGTATTATTACTGGCTTGATTGAGGATTTCAATTCGCCTTTCTTTCGATATTCTTAACCAACCTGTATTCATGCTATTTTACAGTACTCATTAATATTTTATTTATCCAGGCTGGTGCAAGTTTGGCATCATGCAGGATATTTTCTTTTTTTTCTTTTTTAAGGATAGTGAACAGTCTTGTTAAAACCTCGTCGTCAATTTTATGCTGACCCATACTTTTTAATGCCTGAATAGCTAATGCGCTTATTTCACCTTTTGCCAATAAATTTTTAGGGCTTGTTTTTTTAAAGGTGATAGTTCGTTTTCCTATTTTAATATTTCTTGCTGTTCCATCAGTTAAGAAAATAATCTTTAACGGAATTTGAGTTGAAAGACCCAGTTTGTTCAGGGCCTGAACACCTGTTGGAATAATCCTTGCCCTATCTCTTTTAGCAATCGCAACAGCGATTTCTTCTGCCGATGGATATAGTACTCCCAAAGCTTTATCTGTCTTCGGGTATAAGTAAATGCCATGAGCCAAACGAATAAGTAACCCTTTTTCTTCCAGCCTGAACAAAGCTTTTTTTACACTTTCCGGATTGCCAAAATCCAAAAAATCATCTACAAAAAGAATAGTTCCTTTTTGCAGATTTTTAAGAGCTTCAATTACTGTATTTGTTACAACTGGTCGCATCATTCATTTCTTTTCGTCCCAAATATAGTAAATATTTGGGACGAAAGTGAAGGTTGCGGCTGGCTTGTGTTGACAGCCGTGGCCGGTCTCTCCACCACAACTGTTCAGAAGATTGAAAATTGCATTATAATCCCGAAGGGATGGTATTATTATAGTGACAAATACCCACTATTTTGCTAAACCCCGGAGGGGTGACAGATAATTTTATATCATCTTTTCGGAATTTTTACTCTACCCGGCTGGATTTTCTATAATAATATCAGCCCTGCCTTTGCCGGCAGGCTTTCAGGCTTAGAAATAAATTCATTCATTACTCTCAGCATCTTCCGAACAGTTGTGGTCTCTCCACCAGCCACAACCAGAAAGGGATGCAGCAATTTGAAATGCGCATAAAGTTTTTGAACTTCTGCTGCTTGTGTTATGACGACCTGAACGCTATCGGATGGTTTAGTTTTTTATACGGCCCCATGAAAATGCGCAGCAAAATACGAAATGCCGACAGTTCAATAAACAAAAGGCAAAGTGCCAGTAATACAATCAGCGCTGTTTGGGTACTCTCTACATAAGTAAACAGCACATCAATACCTATAAAGGCTGCTGTTACAGGAAAACCCAGCATGCCTATAGCCGAAAGCAAAAACAACAGACTGGTATTCTCCTGTTCATACACATAGCCATGATATTGATTAAGGGAAATGTTGTTATCTATGGCTTTTATTTTTTGCAAACAATAATAGCCCAGTAAAAAAGCGGGCACAACACCACTGGCATAAAAGAAAATTTCAACAGTATTAACATGTGATGTATTGAATAAAATAGCTGCCATGATAAAGAAATGGGCAACGAATAAATACATCCATGCTTTTAATGCCGATTGCCTGCAGGCAAATGCAAAGAGAATAACAGCCAGGGCAATGCTCATTAAAATGATGGGTAAGCCGCCGCCCAATGCAGGTATCATGTCTGGTCTTATACAGCCGAGTGTAAAAAGACCCAGCCCTGTAACGCACAAAATACCAATGAGTACATTGGATTGCAAAAACTGCAATTGCTTACCCAGCCATTTAAAAGGACTCCATACATAGCGGAACATGGCAGTATCAAGGTTCCATTCTTTGATGTTAAGCGTATACAGCGATGCACTGAAACGGGATATGGCTTTTTGCACCGGATGGGTATAATGGAAATACTGGTGGTGTACCAGGTAATTTAATACCGAAGGCGAAACCAGCAATTGATACGTTCTTAAAAAAGCATTACCGGCAAAATGAACCAGCACCAGCCAATGCCACCCTATTGCCACTTCAATAAACATAATGCCTATTTGTGCGGCAGAGGAATAAGCAATTTGTGTTTTAACAGTTGGCTGTACCCTGGCTATCAGCGTGGCTACAATGGCAGTTAATGCCCCAATTACACTGATGAGAATTTTCGCCCACAGCATATCTTCCCAAAAGGGATGGGTACGCAGCAGCAGAAAAACACCGATATGCACACTTAGTGAACCATAAAAGATGGCGGAGGAAGCAGTGGGACCTTCCATGGCCCTTGGTAACCAGGCTGTAAAAGGTAACTGTGCCGATTTGACCATAGCGGGCAGTATCATCATGCAAACTATAAAAATGGCCATTCCGGTATGCCCGGATTGCAGGGCCATATTTTTTGCCTCACCCAGCTTATCAAAAGTGATGTTTTGATGCGTAAGGTGGTGCATCATCCACATGGCCAGCATGAGTGACACATCGCTGATGCGGTAATAAGAAATGGCTTTAAAAGCATTTTTTACCGGCAAATAACGGTTGCGGTAAAAAGCAATCAATATAAAAGAGCAAACACCCTTTATTTCCCAACCGATAAACAGGGTTTCAAAATTACCGGATAAAATGATAAAATTATAGCCTGCAGCAAATAACAAAATGGTATTAAAAAACCGTTTGTAACCCTCGTCCCGGTGCATATAATATTTACTGAAAGTGGCTACCAGGAAGAACAGAAAAGCACCAACAATACTGAACACGGCTGTTATTTCATCGTAATACAGTTCAAAAGCAAATACAAAACGATCCGTTTGGTACAGGGTAGCCAGGTTGTAACTTACCGGGGTTAGCCCGTTGATGGCCCACCAGGCGGCAAATGAAACGGCAATGAGGATGTACAGCACTTTGGTAAAACGTACAATCCTGCCAATGGCTTTTTCACTTTTGTTTTGCAAAAAAAGGCTTACAATAAATGCCAGAAATGGTATGGCGATGAATAAGACGAGTAGTTGGTTCATTTATTTTTCTTACTGATAACAGTTATATTAATCGCCGGGCAATATCATGCCCTTTCTGCTTTATTAATCCAGCAGGTACACCGGCAAATTTTCTTCTGTGGCATGTACAATACGATTGGTTTCCATTTCCCTTGCCCCTTCAATAAATTCCTCCATGTTGTGGATGGTTTGTATTTCGTCGGCTTCGGTAATGGGCTCATATTTTTCAAATACCCCATTTTTAAAATAGTAAAACTGCTGTTCTGCCGGATGCAGCGCCACAATGTGTACCCATTCATTATTGTACCACTCAAATACTTCGGGGCTTGATTGGATGGCCTTCAGTACAATATCCGGCTGGTGTTCCACAATTACCAGCAGGCGCACCGGGTCGTGTACTTCAATCATTTGCCAGGGCCGGCCGGGCCGCAAATCGCCATCGCTGCTGTTGGCCACGCCAAACAGACCCATTACATTGTGCGGCAGTTTTGTGCCGGCTCCCATTTTTATATTGTCCACCCGTGAAAAATAATACTCCAGGTTAATGCCTCCGCAAACAAGGCCAATGGGCCGCATTACTGCTGAAAGGATGGCACCATCGGGGTCGGTAGTATAATCGTAACTGTTTAAAAAAGCCCTTCTGTCTAAAAACAAACCCTTAGTTGTTTGCCTGCGGCCGATAATGGCCAGTGTGTTGGTACCATGCCCCAGTTCGGGCCTTGGTTCAAACAAAGAAACCGACCGGCTGTGAATGGCTTTGCGTACCTGCTCCAGTTCCTGCCTGGTATTGATAGAGGCGAAGCGCCTGCTGCGCTCTTTGGCATTGAGGTTCAGCGCCGTTTCAAAATGTTGCTGGTTGCTGCGGTGAATTGCTGCATTGGCAGTACTCAATATGTCTTCATCATAATAGCCCATCACATCCGCAGCCGTATCATGCATGCTGCCAATAAACTGCGTGGTATCTGGTATTACAATGCCTTTGCCTGCCAATACTTCCCTTACCTTTTTATGGTTTAAAATAAATGATTGTACCCTCGCATTGGTAGCGCCTGGCCTTCCGCTGCAGGCTCCGCAATCATGCGCACCATGGTGCGGATTGTTGGCACTGCTGCTGCCATGAGCCACAAAATATACAATAGGCGCAAAGTTTTTAACTAAGCCAATGCCCCGTAAAAAACCTTCTGCCCTTGTTACCATTTCATCCAGGGTATAACCAATCTGCAAACCATTTTCCACATCTTCAGTACCCTTGTTTTCAATGGTAAGGTTCGATTTATTATCCATGTGGCCATACGCATTAGAAATGGCCGGGCTCATTTTGGGGCGAAAAAGTAATTGCAGTTTTTTAATTAATGCCCAAAAACCAAAGCCTATACTCAGCACAAAACCAGATAAAATGCCGTGGGTGTATTTGGTATAAATAAGTTCCCCTTTACGGGTTGATTGGGCATTGTATTCTTTAATTAAGTATTTGGGCGTAACCGGTGCGGGGCAAAGTTTATCATAAAACTTACTGCCCTGCTGATGAAAATAAAACTCTACGCCAAAAAAGCCGGGCGCACCAAAGGTCTCAGCCTTTTTGTCCACCGCTTCTATATGCCGCCTTATTGAATCCTCCCGTTCGTCAATACAAAAAATTGCCTGCATAGAGGAACCGGTTACTTCTTTCACTTCAATAGTCCGTGCCGCCCTTTTTTCGTTGGATAGCAGAATGCCCTTTAATACAGAATCGTAGTAACTCCATTCAAACGCATCCTGCCACAGTTCAATTACTTCGGCCAGTTCTGTTTTAGGTACATCAGCCAGTAAATCAACCGGAGCCTCACTAATATTGTTGGCCAGGGGCTGCCAGTTATTGCCCAATGTATGGTGCAGTGCATCCATTTCCAGCAGCAACTCAAACTCCAGCAGTTCTTTCAGCGTAATCTGCTTTCTGTCTAATAATGTCTGCGGGTTATCTTCCAAAGCTGATATAAAGCCACTCCAGCCATGATGGGCAAACTGCTGATCGAACAGGTACTGCTCAAAATATTCAGTCTTGCCAACAATGGCAGTAAGCAATTCTGTAATGGAATAATTACCAGATAAAAATTGTTGCCTTACTTTTTTTGTTTTAAAGAAACTAACAAAACTTTTCTGCTCCAGTTCTTTAATACTTTCTGTAAAATTCTTGTTTACCACCGGTATTGCCGCTACAGCAATACCCTGGTCTAAAAATGCACAAAGTATGCGAAAGAGCAACGGGTGTACTTTGTTATCAAGGTCAATCCGGTATTGCGCTTTCCATTGCTTGCGCAATAAGCCGATACGGGGATGGTTTACTGTATCATACTCCTTGAGCAGCAGTTTGTCCATCCAGCCGGTATCCCCGTTTTTTTTACCTGCAATCACCATCGTAAGCACATCCTCCCTTATCCGGCCGGTTTTATACATTTCCCTGTATTCCGGCAATTGCAAATGCACCTGGAAGCCGAATATTTTTGACGCTTTAAAAATGGCATCATAAAACTTCCTGTGCTGAAACGCATGTAAGGTATTGTGATGTATAAAATCCTTGAGCGCCTGCTGCGATGGCAGATAATGCTTCAGTTCATGTATTACATGCTGTTCGTTAAAATCTGTATGCGTCATTTGCCGGAATATTTTTTAATGTCGTAAGTCTTCTACTGAAAAGTCGGCATTTTCCGCATCTTTTATATATTCCACATCCCCATAAAAATCAACCTTACCGGTTTCAATATTATACATGGCGCCCACAATTCCAATCTCTCCATTCTCCACCATTTGCTCCAGTATAAAACTGCGTTCAATAATATTTTTCACACTGCGTTTTACATTTATAGCAGCTACATTCTCTACAAATACGTCGTTCTTTGAATTTCTTTTGTCTGCATTTTTTGTTTCAGATTCTGAATATACAGCCGGCTGCAGCTTTGACAGCAACTCAGTAAGATTGCCCATTTCCACATGGTCGCAGGCACCTTTTACAGCGCCACATTTGGTATGCCCCAATACCACAATCAATTTTGAGCCAGCTACTTTACAGGCAAATTCCATACTGCCCAAAATGTCGGTATTAACGATATTGCCTGCAATGCGTACGGAGAAAACATCTCCCAATCACTGGTCAAAAATCAGCTCGGCACTGGTACGGCTGTCAATACAGCTTAATATGGTGGCAAAGGGCCACTGCCCATCCCTTGTGGCATTTACCTGGCCCAATAAGTCGCGTTGTGCCTTTAAGTTTTTTATAAACCTGCTGTTGCCTTCTTTAAGTATTTCTAATGCCATTCTTGGAGTAAGATTGGCCTGCGATTCTTTTGTATGTACTCTCATGTTTTATTTATTTGATTGTTATACTGATTTTACCTGTGAATTGTTTTCGATTTTGTAGACTTCTTTAAAGCCCACCAGTTGCAATTGTATGTTTTTCAGGGGAGCCTTAATATCTCTGAACTCTTTTATCAGCCCCAGGATATCATAGTCAATGTACCTGGTATTGGAAGCGTCTATAATAACAGCCGATTTAGCAGGCATGTGGTCAAGCGTTTCACGGATGGCTGCTTTGTTCAGGAAGGAAACCTCTTCTGAAAGCTTTATGTTGATAGTATCCCCTTCGTTGTGTTTTTCAGCATGAAAATAATACGAGTTCTTTAGGTTGCCGTGTAAAATAGCACCGGCTGCTGCAATAAGTCCGGCCACTACACCCACCAGTAATCCCTTTCCCCGCAATGCCGGTACAAGGGCAAAGAGGTCAACACCGATGATTACCACAACGGTTACTATGAAGGGGATAAACTGGTATTTCCCGGCTTTCCAAAAGCCTGTAAACACCGATGGCTTAGCCAGTTTGTAACCTGTTATCAGCAAAATAGCAGCCAGTGCCGATAGTGGAATTTTGTTCAGCAACCCTGGTATCAGCACAATTGAAACCAGCAGCATCACGCCATGTATTATGGCGGATAATTTTGATTTTGCACCAGAATTTACGTTTGCGCTGCTGCGTACAATCACACTGGTAACCGGCAAGCCCCCAATTAACCCTGCAACGGCGTTTCCCACACCCTGGGCAAATAATTCCCTGTTGGTATTCGTCACCCTTCGTTCTGGATCAAGATTATCTATTGCTTCTATGCTTAGCAGGGTTTCAAGAGATGCTATCAGTGCTATTACAATACCATACACCAAAACTGTTCCATTTGTAAAGCCTTTGAAGTCGGGCAATGTAAAGAAGCTGAAAAACTCACTTGCGCTGCCCGCTGCTTTTATCTGAACCAGGTGCTCGCTTTCCGCAGCCAGTTTACTTCCGGTTTTAATCCATATTTCATTGATAATCACGGCAACAATTACTGCCACCAGGGCACCGGGAACAAACTTTACCCTTTTTTTGATAAATGGTTTTTCCCAAACAATCATGATGACTATTGACAATATACAGAGCAGCGTTACCCCAACTTCAATGTGCTGCAGAGGCTGTAATAGCTCATGCATATTTTCATTACCAAAAGGGAACAACTCAGTAATATTCCCCTTTTCATCTTTATCATAACCAAATGCATGCGGTATCTGTTTGGCAATGATTAATATACCGATACTGGTAAGCATACCTTTAATTACGCTGCCGGGAATGTAATTGGCTATGCCGCCCAGTTTTGCAACACCCAATAATATCTGAACAATACCTGCTATGAGTACGGCGCATAAGAAAAGCGGAAAATCGCCAATGGCCGTAATTGCGCCCAATACTAAAGCGGCAAGGCCAGCAGCCGGACCGCTTACACTCAACGCAGAATTACTTAATGCGCCAATGACAATGCCTCCGATAATACCAGAGATGATGCCGCTGAAGAATGGAGCACCTGAGGCCAATGCAATACCAAGGCATAGGGGTACCGCTACAAGAAAAACGACAAGACCAGATGGTAAATCATACTTTAAATTCTTACTATTCAAGCTCATATATTATTTTTTAACGATACAGTCAGTAATAAAGGCTGTATTTTTCCAGTTGTTATGCTGGTAAATAAACTGGCTGGCCTAAAGCCATTGCAATATTTGTTTGTTTTTTGGGAGTATAATTTTACAGCAGGTATTTGTGAGTATTCTGAAACATTAATGATAAGCTGACTGTAAATGTAAACTATACAGCTTTGGGTGGCTGTATATCATCCTCGGAGTAAGGATGTTTATTTAATGCAGTGTTAAAACAGATATTTTTGTCTTTACCTGGTAATTGAAACTGGTAAGCTGTAAGGTTGTGGTTTTTTTGGAGAAATTTTTCTTCTTCTGTTGTTTTTTCTTTTTCCTTTGTTTCTTTTTCGGATTCTTCGTTTTCTGCAGGAGTTTTGACCAACTTTACATTTTCCTTATTAAAACGGGCGCTGCACCGCAATACCGCATCAATAATATTGAGGTGGTTAATGCAGATGATTGCAAAAAGAAATATGGGTATAATTTTCCTCACACGGCAAAAATAGTTAAAAAATAATGAAATATGTATTTCGTTTGGCCATACTAACTTGCTGATTATGGTTGAGTTAGCGACACTAAACAGCAGGTATTTGCAGCTTGCTAAAGAATAAAGGTTATTTGAGGGGTTTATGCCTAAATTGCTAAGTATTTAAGCAGCTTATTTAGCGTAAAGGGTTTTATTGCGCATAAGAGCTTCAAACCGAAGCCGGATTTGTGTTAGTTTTAAAATGGTTTAATCATGAAGTCTTACGAACGGTTATTGATAGAAAATAAAGAATGGGCTGCCAGGCAAATGGAGGAAGACCCCGATTTTTTTAACCGGCTGCTGCATGTGCAAACCCCGGATTTTTTGTGGATAGGCTGCAGCGACAGCCGGGTGCCGCCTGATAAAATCACCCAAACCCAGCCGGGTGAAATATTCATCCACCGCAATATTGCCAATATGGTGGTGCATACCGACCTTAACCTGCTGAGTGTGCTGGAATATGCAGTAAATGTGCTGAAAGTAAAGCATGTGATTGTATGCGGCCATTATGGCTGTGGTGGGGTAAAAGCGGCTATGGGGCGCAAAAACCTTGGCATCATCAATAAATGGCTGCGCAATATAAAGGATGTGTACCGCTACCACCGGGAAGAAATTGATATGATTGAAAACGAAGAAGAGCGGTTGAACCGGCTGATAGAACTGAATGTGCAGGAGCAGGTGCAGAACCTGGCCAAAACCTCTATTGTGCAAAAAGCCTGGAAAGAAAGACAGGCACCGCACCTGCACGGTTGGGTGTACGACCTGCACGATGGCATCATTAAGCCTGTTTCGGAAATAGAACCGGGCCATCATTTAGATGAACTGTACGAGTTCGATAATTTGTAAGCAGCAACATTTTTAATGGAGGGTGTAATGCATTGAATGCTGTTTTACACTTTCTTTCTTTTGCACAGGTAGGCATGCCATAGTACAAAAGCTGCAATGGTGCGGTAGGGTGCCCATTTTTCAGCAATAAGCAGCACTTCCTCCCTGGTAATATGTTTGGGGAGCTGCAGTTCTTCTTTTGCACTGTTGATAAGGGCAATATCGCCTATGGGGAATAAATCGGTGCGCTGCAATACCATCATCAGATAAACATCTGCCGTCCAGTTGCCGATGCCTTTTACCTGTGTAAGTGCACTGCGTACGTCATCATCAGAAGCAACTGCTAATTTTTTTAAATTAATTTGTTTTGTAATGATTGCTTCGGCGAGGCAACGGGCATACACTGTTTTTTGCCTGCTGAAATAGCAGGCTTTCAGTTCTTCATCAGTCAGCAATAATATTTTTTGTGGTGTAACCGTACCAATCTTTTGCAGCAGTTTATCAAATGCTGCTTTTGCCGATGCCAGCGACACCTGCTGCTCCAGTATAAAAAGGATGAGCGATGCAAATGTGGCCGGTCTGCTCCAGAAGGGAGGGTAGCCATATTGCGTGATAATATTTTTAAGGTTAGTATCTTTTTTTGCCAGCTTATCGCAAAGTAATGGCAGGGTTTCGCTGGTAAATGACTGCATCTATTTCTTCGCCTTAAATTTTTCAATGGCATTGCGGGTAAAATCGCTCAGCACCAGTCTGCCGCTGATGGCCGCCCTTTCTTTCAGCAATTCATCCCAATGCGCTGTACCATGCCAGAAAACGCTTTTCATTTCTGCCATGGCATCGGGGCTGCTGTGTGCCAGTGTATTGGCAAGCTTATCAATGGCTTCATCCATATTTTCAATTGACACATGGGTTTCTGCAAAAAGCCCTTTCCGCTTTGCCCAATCGCTGCTGCGCCAGTGGCTGGCATCAATGGATAACTGCGTAAAGGCAGATGTTCCCATTTTTCGCTCCACTGCAGGGCCCACCACAAAAGGGCCGATGCCCACCGCCAGTTCACTCAGTTTTACCTCGGCTGTTTCCACGGCAATGGCATAATCTACCGCAGCAGCCAGTCCCACACCACCGCCCACGCATTTGCCCTGTATGCGGCCAATGATGAATTTGGGGCATTTACGCATGGCGTTGATCACATTGGCAAAACCGCTGAAGAATTTTAATCCTTCGGCTTCAGTTTTAATGGCCACCAGCTCATCAAAACTGGCTCCGGCACAAAAAGTTTTTTCGCCTTCACTGCGCAGCACAATTACTTTTGTGTCATCATGTGTGCCTGCAAAATGAATTTCACGTGCCAATTCTTCTAATATCCTGCCCGGCAGCGAATTACTTTGCGGGTGAAAAAACTCAATGGTGTTGATGCCGTGTTCGATGTGGGATTTTACGTATGCTTCTGCCATATTCGTTGTATTGAATACTAAAGGTAATAAAACAGCCCGTTCAAAAAAAGTACAAGCTTGAATCCGGGAAATTGAAATGCCGGCAGTTAATTAAACTTTATCCTGTAAACCGCTATGCTGTACCAGTTTTCTTATTTTCTGGTTCAGTTCTTCGGGGTTAAACGGTTTTTGCACATAATCATTAAGGCCCATATTGCGCAAAAAATTATACATATCATCAAAAGAAGCTGCTGTGAGGGCAATGATGGGGATAGTGGTATTTGTTTTGCGGATATTTGCTACAGCGGTTAAGCCATCCATTACCGGCATTTCCATATCCATCAGTATCAGGTCAAACTGCTGTTGTTCCATCTGTTTCAGCGCCTCTTCACCATTTTCTGCCTGAAAGACCTGTATGTTCCACTTTTCCAGTATTTTTTTTGCTACCATCCTGTTGATGATATTGTCTTCTGCTACCAGAATCTTCAGGTTGTCAAAAGGAGCAAGGTGCTGCAGTTCTTTTTTTGCCGGCTTCCTGTCCTGCTGCTGCTGGCACTCAAAAGTAAGGGAGAAGCTGAAATTACTCCCTTTTTCCAGCGTACTTTTTACGTTAAGACGGCCACCCATCAACTCAATCAGCCTTCTTGAAATGGTGAGCCCCAGCCCTGTTCCGCCATACTTACGGGTAGTATCAGCATCGGCCTGGGTAAAGCTGTCGAATATTTTATTCATTTTGCTTTCATCAATACCAATACCGGTATCAGTTACGCTGAATTTTATTACACATTCCTTATCACTCAGCCTTTGCTCAATAGCAGCCTCAAGTGTAACCATTCCGCTGTCGGTAAATTTAATGGCATTGGCCAGCAGGTTGTTGAGTATTTGTGTAAGCCGGGTGGTGTCGCCCAGTACTTCCCTGTTTAGCATATTGTCTTTTTTTACCACCAAAGCCAGTTCCTTTTGCTTTGCCAGTGCGCCAAACTGTGCGGCAGTTTTATCAATAAAATCAGCGAGGTTAAATGGCGATTTGTCAAACTCAACCTTACCTGCTTCAATCTTATTGTAATCAAGTATGTCGTTGATGAGCGATACCATGTGGTCGCTTGAGTACTTCAACAGGTCAAATGATTGTTTCTGCGAGTCGAGATGTGCCTCGCTCAATAATATATTTGTAATACCGATTACCCCATTTAATGGCGTACGCAGCTCGTGGCTCATATTACTGAGAAAGCGTGCCTTGGCGCTGGAGGCTTCTTCTGCCTTTTCTTTGGCGGCAATCAGTTCCATTTCATTTTTTCTTACTGCAGTTATATCATCCAGTTGAAAAGCAGCGCCGGTAAGTTGGCCTTTTGCATTTTTTACAGGAACCGCTGTCAATTCATAAATATGGTCACGGGCTTCATAGGTTTCGTTAAAAGATTCCCCGCTCATCACCCGTTTGTAATAGTCTATCCATGTATTGGTGTACAATGGATGCGTAAACAGTGCTTTAATATCATACCCTGGCAGTATATCAATGCCAAAAACGGCTTTCATATCCGCCTTATATTTTTGGTTGCAGGCAAGCAGGGTATAGTCGGCATTGATGCACCAGGTACTGCCATAATTATTATCAATCAGTGTCTGCAGGTTAATTTCTGACTGCTGCAGCTCCTGTGCACTGGTATAGTTTTCAGTAATATCCTTGGCATAAAATGCCGCACCAATCACTTCATGGCGGCTGTTGAGCAATGGTCTGCCACTGATTTCATACTGCCTGTCTTCAAAAGCATATGTTTCAAAAAGGTTATTGCCGGCAAACACAGCTGCATAATGCTCCGTCCATCCGGCAGGGTAAGCAGGGTGCGAAAACAACTGCTGTACATCAAACCCTGTTTCAACTGTTGTGTTAAAAATGTTTTTCATGTCTTCAATATACACCTTGCTGGCTGCAATGATTCTATAGTCTGTACCCACACTCCAGATGCTGTTTTCTGTTGTATCAATCAGTGTTTGCAGGTTAAGGCTTACCTGCTGCAGTTCCTGCTGCCCTTTTTTTCGTTGTGTAATATTAATGTTGTAAAAAGTGGCGCCAGTTATTTCTCCGCCTGAATTCCGCAGGGGCTCTCCCTGTATTTCGTAGTAGTTGCCGTTGAATTCATATTCTTCAAAAAGCTTCTCACCATCCAATACTTTTGTATGATGCTCTTTGAATGATTCAGGAAAAGCATCGCTTTCGTGCAATTCCCTTGCATTGTAGCCAACAATAAAATTCACGTTAAAAAAACGTTTCATGCTGTCGCTGAAAGACTTGTTTACTGCAATAATCCTGTAGTTGGTATCCATGCTCCAAATGGCTCCCTGAATATTATCAATCAGTGTTTGCAGGTTCAGCCCCATCTGCAGGATTTCATTTTCCTTCTTCTTTTTATCTGAAATGTTTCTTGAGTAAAAAGTAGCGCCGGTAATCTGCTGGTATTCATCATATAGCGGACTGGCTAAAATTTCATAGTAACTATTATTGGAAAAATATTCTCCGTTATATTTTTCGCCTGACAAAACAATCTTATAAATCTGCTTTAAATCATCAGGGTATTGCGGCAGGCAGAACAATTGATTTGTCAGGTTAAAGTTCTCAGTTACAGTAACATGGTAGTAGCTTTTGGCTACCTCTGCAAATGCTTTATTGTACGAAACCAGGTTGTACCCTTTATCAATACTCCATATATTGGCGGTGGTATTATCTAAAAGCACCTGAACGCTGATACCTGATTGCTGCACTTTCTTTTCTGCTACATTATTGCTGTTGGTAATGTAAAAACTATATACAGCAAGGAGTAAGATGGAAAAGCAAAAGTTGAAAAAATAGAGTGGGTCACTTTCGTTGGTTGGCAGTAGTGAGGCAGGCTGCTGACTGTAGTGAGAGAACCATAGCAGCAATACAGGTAACAGGGTGAGTGCAAACAGCCATCCTTTTCCTTTTTGCCACGAAAACAGTGAAACAGCCGCTGTTAAAAAAGTGAAATAATAGAAGTAAACCCCTGTCCGGATACCGAGGTAGTTATCGTAAAAGAAAATACCCCCATATACCGATAACAGAAAAATCACCCGTGCATAAGTAAACATTTTCTTTTGCATCAGCAATCCGGCCAGCCCAAAGCCGGTTAAAATCAGGATGGCAGAAAGCCACTGTTGCCAGGATGGACTGCCTTTTATAAAATAAATAGTAACAAAAAAAATAATATAGGCAACAAGCGCAATAAACCACAGTACATTAAAGAGAACCAGTTTTTTTTTATAATATAATGATGTTAAATGGTCAGTGCCATTTGCAGTAACTGCATTCCATATTTTGTTGAAAAAATTCATTGAGTTGCAGCAGTAATAAGCTTGCCTTGTTTTGTATGTATGTAAATAGAAAATTTCCCAGAAATACACGCAAATTAGCGATAAAACCGGGGAACTGTTCTGTTAAAACGAAAGAGTGCACCGTAAATTGCCCTTTGTGGCTTATTTTTGATTGGTATTTAAGCACCCGTTAATGTAATAAACCGGGAGCAAATGGGTATGTGTAATACGCATTTAATATTTTTTATACGCACTATTGCTGGTTCACATTTCTTGCCACCATCGTCAAAATAGTTGCCACACCAGTAGTTTCCCCTGTTTCGTCAATCATTTCCACCAGCCATTTTACAATTCCCTTGTCAATATCATCACCACGTTTAAAATCTTCTGGTTTTTCAATCACCCGCTTGTCGTTGGGTAATTTTTCCTTGCAGGTAAAGCGGATATGAATTTCGCTGCCGGGATAAACAGGTTTGGTAAAGCGCAGTTCATCAATGCCATAGTTGAGCAGTACCGGGTTCTTTTCGTATCTGTCAACAAATAAACCTGCTGCAATGCTCATAATAAAATAACCATGTGCTACCTGTTGCTCAAACATGGTGCCGGTAAAGTCAGTGGTTTTTATATGCGCATAAAATTGATCGCCACTGAGGTCGGCAAATCTATCAATATCTTCGGAAGTGATAACCCGCTTTTCAGTAATCAACTGGTCGCCAATTTCCAGTTCCTCAAAGTATTTTTTAAAGGGGTGCTTCCCGGGGTCTTTACCTTTGGCATACGGCTGGTAAATGCTTGTAACTTCGGTAAGCATGGTAGGTGAGCCCTGAATGGCCGTACGCTGCAGGTAATGCTTTACGCCCCGAAGTCCGCCCATTTCCTCACCACCACCTGCACGCCCGGGGCCACCATGTACCAGTAGTGGCAGGGGTGAACCGTGACCGGTATTCTCTTTGGCACACTCATTATTAAGCACCAAAATACGGCCGTGGTGCGAAGCTGCTCCCAGCACATACCGCCTTGCGATATTGCTGCTGGCCGTTACTATCGACGAAACAAGGCTGCCCTTGCCCAACTTGCTAAGGGCGATGGCATCATCGGTTGTTTTGTATGGCATTATGGTACTCACAGGGCCAAATGCTTCTATATCATGTACTTCTTTTGAGGTAAAAGGTGTATCATTCATCAGTAATAAAGGCGAAACAAAAGCTCCTTTACCTGCATCTGCATCCATTACCTGCACACTATCCAAGCTGCCATATACTATTTGCGATGAAGCCAGTAATTTCTGTACCTGTTCTCTTACTTCGCTGCGTTGTGCTTCGCCAGCCAGTGAACCCATGCGTACTTTTTCATTCAATGGGTTGCCAATTACGGTTTGTGATAATGCGGCGGCGATAGCCTTCCACATATCTTCCATCCTGTTTTCGGGTACAAATATGCGGCGGATGCCCGTGCAGCGTTGCCCGGCTTTCAGCGTCATTTCTTTGCGTACTTCTTTTACAAATATGTCCCACTCGGGCATACCCGGTAACACATCATCGCCCAGCACAATGCAGTTAAGCGAATCGGCTTCCATATTAAAAGGCGTATTCTCCCGAAGGATATTGGGATTGGCTTTCAGCATCTGCCCTGTATAAGCCGAGCCGGTAAACGTAACCACATCCTGCGAAGTAACATGATCGAGCAAATCGCCAGCACTGCCGCAAATGAGTTGTAATGCACCTTCCGGTAAAATACCTGATGCGATGATTTCTTTCACCACGGCTTCGGTAAGGTAAGAAGTAACAGTAGCCGGTTTTACAATAGCAGGCATACCCGCCAGCAGGTTCACCGCAATCTTTTCCAGCATACCCCACACGGGGAAGTTGAATGCATTGATATGGATGGCCACTCCTTCTTTAGGTACAAGAATATGTGTACCCATAAAGGTATTGTTCTTTCCAAAACTGTGACTTTCGCCATCTACACAAAATGTTTCATTGGACAGCTTCCTGCGCAGTGAGGCATTGGCAAAAAGGTTGCCGATACCGCCTTCAATATCCACCCAGCTATCGGCTTTAGTAGCACCGGTTTGGTAACTCAGGGCATAAAATTTATCCAGATGGTTGCGCAAATGCATTGCCAGCGCCTTTAGCATATTGCCCCTTTCGTGAAAAGTCATTTTGCGAAGTGCAGGATTGCCTACCTGCCTGGCATAGCTGGTAATGGCCGCAAAATCCAGCCCTTTTGTAGTAGCAGTACCAATAGGTTCGCCGGTTACTGCATTAAATAAGGTTTGTCCGTCGCCGTCTCCGGTTATCCAGTGGCCGGTAATGAAGTTCTGTAATTTCTGCATAGCAATCTGTTGAGGGTGCAAAGCTACGTATTGAAAAGAAAATTGTATTTTATATTCTAAAATCAAAGCAGGTCAGGCAGCAACCTCTAAGAATACTGTCCATTGAGAAAGAAAGCGGAGATTTCTTCTCACTGTTTCCTGATATACCTATTTATTAATGGTTAAGCAAAATGAGAATTGTCAATTTCACCGAAAGCCTTGTCTGCATTGAATAGTTTTTTTACAAAGTCCTGTATCGTGCTTCCATTAATACTTAGCTCATTCATATTTCTATGTGGTAATAGCATGTATGATTTTTAGTTTTAACTGCTCAGCATAATCATCTTCATAAAGAAGTGACTGAATCATCTCATACAATAAATCCTTGTCAATTCGATTGTCTGCAATATGCACCGATACATTCTCCATCTCAATAATAAACTTTGAAACAATGAAGTCAAAACCATTTATTTCTAAAAAAAAAGCGCCTAATCCAATTGATGATCTTTTATTTCCATCCTGAAAGGCATGACTCTTATTTACAGCAAAAACTAAATGTGTAAGTTTATCTTCCAACTCGGGATAATACTGGTCGTTTTGTATATGTTCCAAAACACTGTCAAGAATGCCAATATTAATTACTCCATCAGCACCACCTGACAGTTCGATAATTGTATCATGCGTTTTTATTGCGTATGCTGTAGTGAAATAAAAAAAAGACATATTACCTATCTTTTAATCTGATGAATACATCCTTGTTCTCTTCTATTCTTTCCTCTAAAGATTTACTTTTATCGCCAAGAAAACGTTCAAATTCATCATGCGGAACACTTTTCAAATAATTAATCAGGCTTTTATGTAAAATATTTCTGAATCCATAATCCCTCGATGCCATTTTCATGCAGGCATCATCAATCAGCGGCTGGTATAAGGGATGGTTAGCAAAAGAAGTCAGCAGGTTTTCCATTTCATCGGGTGTAAGTTTCCTGCTTAGCGAATCAGACTTTACCCGCATTTCATGTGCCAGTCCTGTTTCGAATGAAGAAATTATTTTTAAAACTTCTGCATACATGGTATCTCTTGGATTTTCATGGTCTTCGAGCTGTAGTATAAGTTTGTACTCTTTGGCATTTTCTTTAAATATTGCCTGGTAGATTTTATCGGTAAAATAAGCATATTTCCCATTTCCCATGTCTACATACCTGTTTAAGGCACTAGTAAATTTTTTTCTGTAATGTGGCTCCCGTATAATCGCACTAAAAAAATCTTCATCTCTTTGATTTACATATTTTACAGACCCACCAATCTTATTATTAAAGGTGTCAATTACAATGTCGAGCATTTTACTTCTAAGTGCCTTAGCTTTCTCACTTTCTGTTAAAAGCATCCCCAAGTTTAAAAAGGAACGAAAATTAAATACACCCAGTTGCGGGGCTTTGGTTCCTTCATTTAGTAAATGTCCGAACTCAATCTTAAACTCTTTCAGCTTTGTCCCTTTTAGTACCTCATAACCATTATGTTTTAATTCATCTGCAAATGAGTTTAAATATCTCGTTATTGTTGTTCTGTCAATTACATAAAATTCTGCTATTTGTTGTATCGTAAATTTATACTCATTTCTAAACAACATGCCTGATAACCCAAGGTAGCTTTGTACCTTTTCAATGGCAAACATATTGTTTAGTACATTTTGCCTATCTATGGCTGATTTGGTTAAATCTTCCAAAATTAAATTTTATTTAAAATGTGTGTAACTTATTAATTGTTTGACGCAAGCTTGCATCAAACAATTAACAAGTTATTGATTATCAATTGTTTGTTTCGTATTACAAAAGTGGTCTTTTTTTTTAAAGGTACAAAAATGTTGATAATTTCTCATAGCAACCCAAACTGCTTTGCAGGATGCACTATATGCCTACGATGCAATTGCTCTATTCCACAAAATTCAATTTACCAAATACTAGGGTGGAGGGTTGTAGCGACTCATCATTAACGAAACGAGGAGAATTGAGAAGAAAAAAGTATTTTTATATTCTTGTTCAACATAAAATCAAACAATCCTACATTTAAACAATCGGTTATGAAAAAAATGTACACATTCCTTACTTTAATATTACTTTCGGGTGCAGCAGCAGCTCAAAACACCTTCTGGTCATCAGCAACCGAAGCTTCTATTCCTGCTGCCGGTGAGCGGGTAATTGTGCCGGATGCCTATGCAACATACAGCCTGACATTGCAGCAGTATAAAAACTTTTTTACCGGTGCACCCATGGAGTTTACAATGGCCGCTGCAGCCAACCCGCTGCTGATTGAACTGCCAATGCCCGATAAAAGCATGGCCAAATTCAAAGTATGGGAATCGCCCATGATGGCACCAGCGCTGGCAGCACAGTTGCCCGGCATAACAACCTATACGGGACAGGGGCTCGACGATCCAACGGCTACCGTTAAAATTGATTTTACTTACCGCGGTTTTCATGCTATGATACTTTCTGCAAACGGCACTGTATTTATTGACCCCTATTTTAAAAACAGCTTTGATTATTACCTTAGTTATTTTAAAAAAGACTTTAACCCGTCAAACAAGCCCCGCAACATTTGCCAGGGGCTTAAAAATCCGCATGCGTCTGCTGTACCCAATGGAGTGCAGGCGGGTAATGGTACCCAGTTGCGTACTTACCGGCTGGCTGTTGCCTGCACGGCGGAATATGCTGCTTTTTTTGGTGGAACACTTGCGGCCACAGCTTCGGCCATTACCACCAGTGTAAACCGGGTAAATGGCGTATATGAAAAAGAAGTGGCTGTAAGGCTGGTGCTGGTAGCAAATAACAATAACCTCATTTTTACCAACCTTGCTACCCAACCTTTTACGGGCAATGATGATGCTTTTGTACTGATTGACGAAAGCCAGACGGTGATTGACAATGTAATTAGCAGTGCTAATTATGATATTGGCCACACTTTTAGTACCGGTGCAGGCGGTTTAGCCGGGCTTGGGGTAGTATGCCTGGCTGGCCAAAAGGCAAATGGTGTTACCGGTAGCGATGCACCAGTAGGCGATCCCTATGATATTGATTATGTGGCTCATGAAATTGGTCACCAGTTTGATGGAGATCACAGTTTTAACGGCAATACAGTCAATTGCGGCGGCGGTAACCGGAATGGAAGTACTGCTTATGAAGTGGGCAGTGGTAGCACCATTATGGCTTACGCTGGCATTTGTGGCTCGCAGGATGTACAGCCCAACAGCGACCCCTTTTTCCATACCATCAGTTACGACCAGATTGTGGCTTTTACCAACACAGGCAGTGGCAATACATGCCCTGTAACAACGGCTACAGGCAATAACTTCCCTACTGTTAATACAGGTTCCGGCGGTTTTACAATCCCTAAAAATACCCCTTTTTCATTGACTGGTTCGGCCACCGATCCCAATGGCGATGTGCTTACTTATTGCTGGGAGCAATTTAACCTTGGTACGGCAGGATTAAATACTTCAACAAGCACAACCGGCCCTAATTTCAGGTCATATCCACCTGTTAGTTCTCCCACACGTACTTTTCCCCGCATTAGTGATGTTGCTGGTAATATCAGTACTTTCAGAGAAGTATTGTACAATGGTGGTGCCAACCGCACTTTTAATTTCAGGCTTACGGCCAGGGACAATAAAGCTGCTGGCGGTGGTGTGCAATACAGTGCGCTTTCTTTTGTGGTAAGCGGTACAGCAGGGCCTTTAGCTGTAACAGTCCCCAATACAGCAGTAAGCTGGCCGGGCAACAGTGTACAGGCTGTTACCTGGAATATTAACAGTACTGATATAGCTCCGGTAAGCTGTACCAATGTAAGGATACTTTTATCAACAGATGGTGGCCTCACTTATCCCACTACAATACTTGCCAGCACCCTCAACGACGGAACTGAAAATATTACAGTACCTAATGTAAATACTACAACAGCAAGGATAAGGGTGGAATGTGTTTTTTCCAATTACAGTTTCTTTGATATTTCAAATGTAAACTTTACCATTGCACAGGTAATTCCGGTATCCTTATTAAATTTTACTGCACAGCCTGAGAAGGCCAAAGTAATTACCCAATGGCAAACTGCACAGGAAATAAACAGCAGTAAGTTTATTGTGGAACGCAGCACTTCGGGCACTGACTTTACTGCCATTGGCAGCACTAATGCCGCAGGTAATACAAGCGCTGTTAAAAATTATTCCTTTAATGATAACAATCCTTTCAGCGGACTTAATTTTTACCGGTTGAAGATAGTTGACAGGGATGGGTCTTTCAAGTATTCAGCAGTGGTTACCGTAAAATTCAATCCTGTTTTTGATTTACAAGTGAGCCCCAACCCGGCTGACAATTTGCTGCGTATAAGGTGTAAGGCGTTGTTGGGAAATACAACTGTGGAAGTTTTTACTGCCAGCGGTCAGCGGGTATTTTTAAAACTGTATAATAATGTAACAAGCATTAATGATGATATTGCTACAGGAAGTTATGCGCCAGGCATCTACCGGGTAAAAATTACCAGCGGAGAAAATACGGTGAATAAAAAATTACTGATTACACATTAAAAACAGCAGCATAAATGGAAAACCGGGGCAGCTATCTTCCGGTTTTTTTATAATACCCTAAACTGCTTTGCATGATGCACTGCATGTTTATAATGCAACTGCACCCATTCAGCAAAGTTCAGTTCGCCAAATACAGGATGAGCTGCGGTTTTAACGGCATCATCTTTAAAAAAATCAACAAACTCATCAATGCTTTTCTGCAGCCCGGCTGTTGCGGCTTCCATATTACTGTTGCGCAATGGTAAAGGTTCTTCACTCAATATCTCAAGTGGTGCTTTTGTATTTTCTCTGAATTCCTTATCACTCCATAAAAACTCTTTGTACTCAGGCAATTGCTCGGCAGGGGTTACAATGGGGATTTGTAATCTGCCGGATGAAATTTTGAAGAAGGCTGTTACATGCTCCACCATCTGCTGGGCATTCATCTTACCCCAGCTGCCGGGTGCATCTGCAGGTAATTGTTGCGCCATAGCAACAAAGCCTGTTTTAATAAAGGAAAATTTTTCTGTATTCATGATGGTAAAATTATGTTGTAAAAATTAAGCGGTCAATTCACATTCACAAAATCGGGCCGTTTAATAAAGCTGGAATTGTATTTAAACCTGATATTGGTGCTGAACTCCACCCGCCAGCCCTGCATTCCGGGAAAGCGGCGGGGAAAGACAAAGCCCCTTAATTCCATCGTTTCAAAAATAAGGTTTTCATTACGGGTACGCACACCTGCGCCCAGGTTACTGTAAAAATCGCCTTTGGAATATCCTTTATTCAAGGGAATGAGAAAAGCGCCATCACCAAAAACAAAAGGTGCGAAACGGAAACCCAGAAATTTCCAGGTATTGTAAAAAACCGATTCGCAACGCAATACGCTCCTGAAATCGGCCTGCAGGTCACTATTGCCGAATTGCGGCAGCGCAAACTCACTGTTTAAAAAGAGTGGCACATTTAAAACCGGCCTTATCTGTTTGGCAATATTACCCCCTAAAAACCAGCGGTGATACCATTTGCCCCCCAGGTATTTCAATCTTGAAAAATGATCGACATTAAAAAAAAGGTCAATGTCTTCTGCTTTTTTCTGGTAAAAATAGCCGCCTGCCCGCAGGGTAAAGCTGCTGTAAAAACCTGAAGATTTAAAATAATTCCGCTGCAGGTCAATACCAAGGTAAGGACGGCTGCGGCTCTGCTTATTTGTCCAGCCGGCAATTACAGAACCAGTATATCCTTCAGGCACATCCTCACTGCGGCCAAAGCCATACACAAATCTTGTTTTATAAAATACTTGTTTAAAAATAGTAAAGGCTGTCAGCAGACCTGTAATGTCAGCATATTGGTAATTAAATTCGTTTGTATACTTGCCCGGTAACTGGAAAAACTGGTTGTGAAAAAGCCTGAGCCCTATAAATTTACGCAACCTGCTGCTGGTATTTTTTAACAGCAATTTTCTGGCTCCCAGGTTATACCCCATCCATCCATCTGCATTGTAATACTCGTATTTGAAATCTCTTTTATACACTGAATCAGCTATGTATGCATTTTGTGTTTTACGAAAAGCAATTTCAAGAGAGCCTGTCCATCCAAAATACGGCGATACAAGTGGTTTATCAAAGCGGGTGTAAAGGGTGATTTCCTCCTTGCGGCCACTGTTAAAAGCCGGGGTAAATGTTTTAAATCCTGTAGTCCAGTTGATAAAGCTGCCCTTGATATTGCGGCGGATGTATTCTGCTGCGAAACCGGTTTTTGGAGAGCGGTCGAGGTCTAAAATACCTGACAGCGATATTTCATCACCACTGCCAAATATATTCTCATCGTACAACCTCAATTCAGATCTTTTGGTGCTGCTCACACTTGCCCTGCCGCCCAGGCTGAATACGTCTTTGGTTATCACCACAAGGTCAACGGAGTCTGGTGAATTTTCATCCGGCACCACCTGAAACCGGGCATCCTGGATAAAAGGAAGTTCACGAAGGTGCCGTTCATTATCTGCCAGCAGGTATGGAATTAGTGGATCTCCTTCTTTAAAAAAAAGATTTTTATGGATAACAGGCTCTTTGGTGTTGCGGTGCAGTGCATTGGCAATAACTATACCGATGCTTTGCCGGATGCGGTTGGTATCGTAAAAATTACGCTCAAAACCCAGGCGGGTGACAAAGATATACCGGATGATTTTTTTGTTATACTGTATAAAAGGCTCATCAACTTTTACAATGGCCGAAAGCGGCGGCGCATCATTCATAGCGATACTGCGGCCCAGCCTGCCCAGTAAACCTTTTTTCTTTGCCAGAAAGAATGTATCCTGCTTTACAAAAGGCGTGTCCTGGGCAGTCGCCGTAAACCCGGCGTATAATAACGCTACTGCACCTATAACAAACCGGTAGTACCTGCACATCAGCAATCAAATATTTAAGTGAAAATACAGATAAATTTCTATTGTTGCCGAACCCGGCCCGCTCAAGCTATTCTATGGCAACTGCTTTACTGCCGGAAAAATTGCAGGCACTCATTTTGCTGAGCGGTGCTTTAGATGCTGCTTTTTTATAGAGCAATGATATAATTCATCAATATATCATTACTGTTACTAAAACGTTATCAATATGCATGATTCTTTTTCTTAACATTTTGTTTGCGTTTTAATAACCGGATGGTAACCATATACTGATACCCAAAAAATAATTTTGCCACAAAAAATTAAACTACAATGTTTATGAAACAAACAGTAAGCAAACTGGCCAGAAAAATACTGCTGGTTGCTGCGGTATTATTGGCTCCGTTTTTAGTGGTGGCACAAACAGTACAGGTAAAAGGGAGGGTTACGGATGCTGCAACCGGCAAGCCGCTGGAAGGGGTAACCATCGGACTTAAAAAATCAGCAACCGGTACAGCAACAAATGCGGAGGGTAATTTTAGCATCACTGTGGAAAAAGGCGAAAAACTGAATTTCAGTTACAGCGGTTACCAGGGGCAGCAAGCAGCGGCCTCAGATGTATTTATGGATATACAGCTCACTGCTGTTGCCAAACAACTGGATGATGTGGTGGTAACGGCCCTGGGTATAAAGAAAGACAAAAAGAAACTGGGTTATGCGTTGCAGGATTTAAAAGGCGACCAGTTGACAACAGCAAGAGAAACCAATGTGGTTAACCAGTTGGCCGGCAAGGTTGCTGGTGTTACAGTTGTGGGCAGTAACTCCGGTATTGGTGGTTCGGCAAGGGTTTCTATCCGTGGTGAGCGCTCCGTTGACCTGAATAAAAATCAGCCATTGTATGTGATAGATGGTGTGCCTGTAAGCAATGCAATAACAGGTGCTTCCGGCAGGGGAAACCTGGAAGTGGATTTTGGAAATGGGGCAGGTTTTATTAATCCTGATGATATAGAAAGCCTTTCGGTATTAAAAGGCCCTGCTGCTTCTGCACTTTATGGCTCCAGGGCTGCCAATGGCGTTATTTTAATAAAAACAAAAGCAGGTAAATCGGGCAAAAAAGGAATTGGTGTTGAACTGAATTCCAACTTTACCATTGAAACCGCTTTAAAACTTCCTGAATACCAATCGGTGTATGGACAGGGAAATGGTAACGGTGGTCCATTTGCTTTTGTAAATGGTGGTGGTGCCGGCCTTACTGATGGAACAGACGAAGGCTGGGGCCCTGCTTTTAACGGGCAAAGCTATCCGCAGTATAACTCTCCCCGCACACTTGGCGGACAGGTAATTCCTTTTTTGGGTGGCGATCTTAATGCTCCTGCGGGCAGTGTTATCACGGCCACTCCATGGGTTGCAGATAGGGATAACCTTAAAAATTTCCTGGAAACAGGTACTACATTCACCAACAATGTGGCGCTGGTTGGCTCAAATGCAAACGGCGATTTCAGGTTAAGCTATACCAATCTTGATCAGAAAGGCATTGTACCCAATACCGATTTGAAGCGCAATACCATTTCAATTTCCAGCAGTTATAACTTTAACAGCAAATTTTCTGCACGTACTTTTGTAAGCTATATCAACAGCAAAAGTGATAACCGTCCTTCTATCAGCTACGGTACCGAAAATATCATGTATCTATTTAACTGCTGGTTGCCAGCCTCTGTAAAAGTAAGTGATATGCAACGCCTTTATATGAATGGGGAAGAAGGTAAACGCCAGTTCGGTTGGAATTACAATTATCATGACAACCCTTACTACACAGTTAATAAAAATACAAACGGACAGTATTACGACAGGCTTATTGGCAATATTTTACTCAAATACGATTTTACAGACTGGCTGAACCTGCAGGTACGTACTGCTACAGACTGGAGCAACGAACGCAGGGAATACCGCAGGGGCTTCAGTACACAGCGTTTTCCTTTTGGCGAGTTCAGGGAAGTGAAAATTGTAAATGAAGAGCGCAATACAGATTTCCTTGTTTCTGCCAACAGAAAGATTAACAGCGACTTTGCCTTTACTGCTAATATTGGTGGTAACCAGATGCGCCAGACATCAAGGTTTGCAGAAGATGTTGCCGGACAACTGAACATAC
>JANMDL010000209.1:0-2277 GCA_031376295.1 Chitinophagales bacterium | reverse complement strand
ACAATAGTTTACGCACAAAAGCTTTTACTGAAATTGATGTAAAGTCTTTAAAAGGCGACTATGAGCAAAAATGGCTGGGCGGAAGAATCGGCTTTGGTTTTGCAGCTTACCAGGCTGTAACAGGAAATGATTTTGAAGTGTTTTCGGCAACAATCCTTAGCGATACTCTCGACGTAAACCGGAGCAGGTTTTTTAAGTACAGGGAACAGGTATCTGCTCTTTACATCAACTACAACCGGGAATATAAAAAGCTAAGTTTCCAGGCAGGTCTTCGGGGAGAACGTACCGCTGCTAAAAGCGATTTGGCTGCACGTACAAATACTGCCTATGCAAAACTTGATACAACTTACTTAAATTTGTTTCCAAATATTTCGCTTACCTGGAAGCTGGCAGACAATTCTACACTTGGGCTTAGCTACAGCAGGCGCATCGGCAGGCCGGGTTATGAAGATTTAAACCCCTTTGAAACACCATTGGATGAGCTTACGGTAAGCCAGGGCAATACTTTTGTAAAGCCCCAGTTTTCAAGTCTCTTTCAGCTGAATTATAATTATAAACAGTTTATTACTTCAGTTGGCTATACGCATACCAAAGATTTTTTTACCCAGGTGCTTGATACAATCGGTGCTAAAAAAAGTATTCAGACTACCAGGAATATCGCCTCTCAGAATGTGCTGAGCATTAACAGCTCTGCACAACTGACTATAACCAAATGGTGGAACATGTTTTACAATGTGAACCTCAGCTTTGTAAACTATAAGGGAAATATCAGCAATACTTCTCTTAACTCCAGCGCCACTAACTTTTCTTTTTACCAGGAAAACAATTTTGTTAAAGGCCCATGGACATTTCAGGTCTCAGGCTTTTATAACGGACCCTCTTTAACAGGTGTGGTTCAAAATAAAGCCTTGTGGACGGTAGATGCAGGGATTCAGAAGAAGATCCTGGGTGGCGACGGAACGGTAAAATTATCCTTTGGAGATGTATTCAGTTCATTAAAGGCCAGGGGGCTTGTTCAATATGGAGGTGTATATGTGCGTGGAAATTTCCGTTGGGAATCCCAGGTGATTAAACTTTCCTTTTCGTACCGCTTTGGCAGAAACAGTGTAAAAAGTGCCAGGGAAAGAGCTACTGCTGCCGATGCACAAAACAGCAGGCTTAGAAACTGATTACTGTTCACATAGTATAGTAACAAACTGTCACTTTTATTGCCGGCACGATAAGCTGTACCAGCTTTCCCGGCGTATAATTTATTGCATACCCTCTTCAGCAACTGATCAATACAGGATGCCATAATACCGGATAATAATTAACACAAAGTACTGCCTGCTCTACTCAGCAGGCCCGTACCTGTATGCAGGTAAATACGATAATTTTTTGAATACACATCCGGTACATTTTACATTTCCATACCTGCTTCATTTTTATCCCGGCAAGGATACCGGCCATGGCGCTGTGCCACAGCTGCATCCGGCGCCAGCGGGTAAAAAAGTAAAATGTACCCAAACACATCTGCTTAATAGTTTAAGAAAAATCATTTAATATATGACTGCAATTACACTGCTGAACAAGCTTATTGACAGCGGAATAAAATTATATAAGGAAGGAGACCAGCTAAAGGTTAAAGCTCACAAAGGAGTTGTTACAAAAGAATTGCTGGAGGAAATTTCACTCAGTAAAACAGAGTTGCTTGACATGCTGGATGCAGGGTTTGCTGGTGACACGGCTATTGAAAAAGCATTGCCGCAAATGCAATACCCTGTTACTTACCAGCAAAAGGCCATGTGGATGATAAGCCAGGACAGGAATGCTTCTGCTGCCTATAACATGCCTATGCTGGTGGCTGTAAAAGGCGGCTTTGATGTTGCTGCTTTGCATTTACGGATGTGGTCCCGCAGAATGTCAGGATACATCGAAGCTGATCCAATTAAACCCAGTGCACCTGCATTACTGACTGCACTCGCTAATTCCCAACCACTGCACCAGATCATACCGGCCTGGTTGATAGGATAATCGATTCTGAAGAGTTTTGTGATTCTGTTTTGCATAATATGTAAAATCCTGTTTGACTTAATTCATTATTCTCCTTGATTATTGGCTTATTGTCCCGTAGGGACAACCGCTTGGTAATAGACAAGATAATTTTTCTGACTTGTGTGCCGTAGGTACACCCCTATTCTAATTCTTTAAAAATATATTTCTCATCGAAATCCATTTCAAACTCCCCTAACTTTCCTTTATTCTCCTCCGATGAATCACCTTATACCAATTTAATCA
>JANMDL010000153.1:0-6073 GCA_031376295.1 Chitinophagales bacterium | reverse complement strand
ACAAGCGGCGAACAGCACTGGTGCCAGACCCTGGGACCAATCTTTTGTAGGCGGAATATATAAAGCCGGCTAAATAATTCCAGGCAGGAACATTTCAAATTCCCCGAGCAGGGTGGCTGCAAAACTGCTGCAATAACCTGATTGGCGAATCCTCAATCAGTTAATCAAACACCTCAACTGTTTGGAAAGCTTCTATTGCAATTGAAGTTTCAGATTTTATAGCAGAACTGATACCTTGTAAGATATTGATGGTTGCTTTGTTCTTTTCCTTGATGAAAAGAACCAAAAATCAAGGGCTGCGGAAAAAAAAGCTAAAAATTTCCCTGTCTGGCTAAAATGAATTGAAAATCGGGCAAACAAATAGAAAAATAAATATGAGTTGCCCAAATCAGTCACAACAATTGAATAAACCCCAATAATAGTGCGACTTACCAGCTAAGAATATAGCCAGGCAGCGGTAACATTAATTTCATTTTTTACCCAGCCATGAAAATTTTCTGTACGCAATTTTTTCCGAGGCCCATCCTTCAAAAACATTTTCTGAATAGGAATGGATGGGTATTTTAAGTATATACTACATACTGGTATTCGATTCTTTAGGAAGTTTTCATATTGCTGAATATCAATCACTTAGCCTTTGGTTATATATAATTCCCCGAGTAGGGTGGCTGCAAAACTGCTGCAATAAACGAGTGCCCGAATCTTCACCCCGTTGGTCAAAGACCAGAAATCGGGAGCATCCAGAGCCCGGCAAGTATGCAGAGCGCCGCCGCCTGTGTCTGACAAGCGGCGAACAGCACTGGTGCCAGACCCTGGGACCAATCTTTTGTAGGCGGAATATATAAAGCCGGCTAAATAATTTTAATTTTCCTTACCTTCAATTTTTAATAAAACCTGTGCATTTTTAAACCATGTTAGTAAAAACCTATGGCAGTGCAGTATATGGTGTAGAAGCCATCACCATTACAATAGAAGTTGATATAAACAACCAGGGCAAGTTTGAAGCCGTGATTGTGGGTCTGCCCGACAATGCGGTTAAAGAAAGCCTGCAGCGGGTGGAGAGTGCCATTAAAAGCAACCAGTTTTTTATGCCCCGCACCAAATTAGTGGTAAACATGGCTCCTGCTGATATTAAAAAATCAGGCTCGGCTTTTGACTTACCCATTGCTATTGGTACCCTTGGTGCCAGTGACCAGATAGCCAACCCGGAAAAGCTGGCAGAATATGTAATAATGGGCGAACTGAGTTTAGACGGAAGTGTACGCCCCATTAAAGGTGCCTTACCCATTGCCATACAGGCACGCAAAGAGCAGTTTAAAGGATTGATCGTACCCAAACAAAATGCCCGGGAAGCAGCGATGGTAAATAACCTCACGGTGTATGGTGTGGAGCATATTTCGGAAGTGGTGCAGTTTTTTATGGATGAAACCTGCTTAGAGCCGGTAGTGGTAAATACCCGGGAAGAATTCAGTATGGCGCAGAGTGATTTTGACATTGATTTTCTGGATGTAAAGGGGCAGGAGAATATAAAAAGAGCTTTGGAAATTGCGGCAGCGGGTGGCCACAACGCCATACTCATCGGCCCGCCGGGTGCTGGCAAAACCATGCTTGCAAAGCGGCTGCCCACCATACTGCCACCCTTGAGCCTGCAGGAAGCATTGGAAACAACCAAGATACACAGTGTGGCCGGTAAGCTGCCCGAGAATGCAACATTAATTACCAAACGGCCATACCGCAGCCCGCACCATACCATTAGTGATGTGGCATTGGTAGGTGGTGGCGGCAACCCGCAGCCCGGTGAAATTTCGCTGGCACACAATGGGGTATTGTTTCTGGATGAACTGCCTGAGTTTAAACGCACTGCTTTAGAAGTGATGAGGCAGCCGATGGAAGAAAGAAAAGTAACTATCAGCCGGGCAAAAATAGCATTGGACTTTCCAGCCAGTTTTATGCTGGTGGCCAGTATGAACCCCTGCCCCTGCGGCTACTTTAACCACCCGGAAAAGGAATGCACCTGCCCGCCGGGCGGCGTACAGAAATACTTAAACAAGATATCCGGCCCGCTGCTCGACAGGATTGATTTGCATGTAGAAGTAACACCCGTGCCTTTTACCGAACTCAGCTCCACCAAAACCGGTGAACCTTCTGCGGCTATACGGGAACGTGTGGTAAGAGCCAGGGAGATACAGGCCGAAAGATATAAAGACAGTGAAGGCGTATATTGCAATGCCCAAATGAGCAGCAAACAAATGAAGGAAATATGTGCGATAAGCACTGTGGGGCAAAACCTGCTGAAAGTGGCCATGGAAAAACTGAACCTGAGCGCCCGTGCTTACGACCGAATTTTAAAAGTAAGCCGCACCATTGCCGACCTGGAAGGGAGTGCTGATATAAAACCGGAGTATTTAGCCGAAGCGATTCAATACAGGAGTTTGGATAGGGAAGGATGGGGAGGATAGTGGATAATTGAGAGTGGAGAGTGGAGAGTGGAGAGTGGAAAGTTGAGAGTTATGAGTGATGGGTTATGAGTGATGGGCGTTGATTTTTGGGCGATGGGCGCAAAGCAATGAATGTTGTTAAAGAATCCGTGAAACTGTATTTACCATAGCTCAAAAGCCTGTGCTGCTGCTTTTTTTATTTCTGTATACGGTTACCGGGAAACTGTCTGCCCGCTGTTATATTTTCGCAGTGGCTTGTTACAAATCTGCAGCCGCCAGTTTTATTTTGGCAGCCTATTGTTGTAAACCCGCAGCCCAGTGTTTTATTTCTACAGTCTTTTACTGCAAACCAACAGCCGCTTGCTGTAAATGTGCAGCCGGGTGTTTTATTTTCTCAGCCCATTGCTGTAAATCCCCAGCCCGTTGTTTTATTTCCCCAACTGCTTGCCGTAAACCCCCAGCCGATTGCCGTAAATGTGTATCCTTGTGTTTTATATTTTATGATTGCCGCCAGGGTGTATAAAAAAATCATTCCGGCTTTGGGGGGCCGGAATGATATATGCCTGTGTTACAATTTTAATTTGGGAAATATTTTGAACTCTATGGCTGATACTGCGGCTGCTTCGGGGCTGCGGCTGCCGTAAGCACTGCGCACCAGTTTTTTCACTTCTTTGGCAGTTTCCACCATTCCCAGCTTTTCCTGATAAAGCAGTTCGTTGCGGCTGCGCAGCTTATCGCCAAAGGTGGACTGCCCGTTTTTTACCGCTGTGTTTACTGCTTCCATTTTGCCTGTGAGGGTTTGCACGCCCGGCAGGCTGATGGTTTCGTCGGCATGGGTGTAGGAAGACTCTGTACTTAATAATTCCAGGAATTTTTTAAAATGCTCTTCCATACTGTCGAAGCTCTGCTGCGATATAGAGATGGTTTTGGCTGTTGGTAATGGTTCGCCATTGGCTCCCATGGCGGCCACGGATTTTTTTACGGGTGTGGCCCGCCTGCCCTGTATTTTGCGGTTGATGGTTTGTGCATCTTTTATAAAACCATCGCTGGCATCTGTATCTGCCAGTGCATTCATAATGCGGGTAGCTGTTTTGGGCAATGGGGCAAAGAGCTCCTGCCTTTGGCTGATGAGGTTACCCAGTGCTATGGCGGCTTTTGTAAGATCCCCGTTGCATCCCTTTGCTGCCTGGTGCATTGCCTCCAGCCCGGCGATGGTGAAGCGCTGCTTGTTGGGCTTGTACTTTTTAAGATTTTTTACTACTGCAATGAGTAACCCGAAGTTGGCTACATTTTTTGCATGGCCGGTTTCGGAATGGGATGAAGATTTTTGATTGTTTTGCTCTGCTGCTGCGTTTCTTTTCTGTACCATAACGGTAAGGATTTTTTTGTTGATTAATTTTTTTTACAAGGCTAAATTAAAATGGGATTCGTTAAAAAAGTGTTAGCGAAATTTTAAAGAAATGTGAAAAATGAAAAGTTAGTAGTTAGTAGTTAGTTAGCATCATTGTAATTAGCTGGTAGTATTTGGTTTGAGATTTTTAATGGAGGGCATTATTGCTGCGGGTGTGGATTGTTTAAGATGGGCAGGAAAAAACTGCCGGATTAGAGAAAAAAAGGGTGTTTTTCCCCCCTGCGGGTTTTATGTATTGGTATTGGATTGTTATAAATTAGCACCGGTTACAATGTAGCTTTTTAAAACAAACAGCTCAACATGAAAAGTATAAAGATTTTTCTTGCTTCATCTGAAGAACTTAAGGAGGACAGGGATAAGTTCAGGCTGTTCATCAGTGTGGAAAATGACCGGCTAAGCAAAAAAAACATCTACTTGGAAGTTATAGATTGGGAATACGGTTTTAGTGCTGTTTTGCCTAAAGGTACACAGGAAGCGTATAATGAGCAAGTAAGGGAAAGCGATATTGTTGTTTGCCTGTTTTATACCAAGGCGGGGCCATATACCCAGCAGGAGTTTGATACGGCACTGGAGCATTTTTTACAAACGGGTAAGCCATTGATTTATACCTATTTTAAAAAACTGCAGCCGGATGACACAGAAACCAAAAGCCTGAAAGCTTTTAAGAAAAGGCTGTTCCACGACCTGAAACATTTTTACGACAAGTACGACAACATACATGACTTGCAAAACCAGTTCAGGCACCAGTTGGATTTAATGGGGGATAAAGGCTTCATCCAGTTTCAACAAGATAAAAAGCTTACCGTACAAGATGAAATTAATCAGTACATTAAAAAGTACCGCCTTAAAAAAATCCGGCAATTTGCAGGCACCTTAATTCTTATAGCTGCAACTGTTTTTGTAACGATATGGCTGGTTGGCTATCTACAAGCCAAGGAACCCTTTAATATGAAAGTACGCATTGAAAACAAAACGCCCAACCCGGAATTGCCTGAGCCGGTTGCCAGGCTGCTACTTACCTATGACCCAAAAACAGAGCCTAAGGACAGTGTGCGTGACGAGGTCATATTTGAGAGCATCCCTGGCCAGTTTCGTGGCGACAGCCTGCGGCTGCAGTTTTTGGCTGATGGTTTTGTGGCGATAGACACTATAATTATTGGTAGTGAGAAGCTGGCGGTGCTACCCGTACGGCGCAACAATGACTTATCAGTACTGACAGGTTTTGTAAGTGCCGGTGGCAGCCACCCATTGGCTGGCGTAAAAGTGAGTGCAGATTGCTGTACTAGTTATACTGATTCATTGGGGCAGTTCAAGCTGGATATTCCATTTCAGCACCAACGGATACAGCAGCGGCTGAGTTTATTTAAGGATGGGTATAAAAAAATTGACATCACCACTCCTGTGATACCTGGTGAGCCGGTAAGACAAACATTGTTCAGAAATTAAACCTATTGGTTATGAAGCAGTTTATATCATTATTTGTATTGGTTACTTTATCGTTTACTATTGTTGCACAGGTACAGGTGGGGTTGGTAAGGGAATTTAACTCGCAAAAAAAGCCCATTGGCGGAGTGCAGGTAAATTTTGCGGATGCGGTGCCTACTACTTCGGGAGATGACGGGTATTTTAGGTTGGCTTTCAGCACTAGAAAACCGGGGGATTTTATATCTTATGTGCTTATACACAAGCCTGGCTATGAACTGGTGAACCTGAAAGAGCTTGACCAATTACAGTTTAACATAAATTTCATTTTGGCAAAAGATATTATCATGGCCAGGGCCGGGGTGATTGATGCCGCTAAAATTGCTTATCACAATGTATCACTAAGGGCAATAAAAGAGAAATTCAAGAAAGACTCTATTATTCTTTGTTCAAAACTGGCTAAAGCAGAATTAACAAAGCAAAGGTTTAAGGCCGAAATAAAACAGCTAACCGATGAGGTTGAATTGCTTAGGAAAAACCTTGACCTGTATGCGGAAAGAATGGCCAGGCTGAACCCCGATGATATGTACGCTGCCCAAAAGGAGGCTCTGCAACTGTTTAAAGACGGTTATATTGACAGTGCCATCAAGAAACTGGAAAGTGTAAATTTTATCGGACAGTTAGACAATAATATTGAGGAACGTGTACGCATTTTAAAAGGTATACAAACACAGGCCGAATTATACACGCTCAGTTTGCGCTTTAAGGATGCTGAAAACCTATACAATGATGCCATGCAAAG
>JANMDL010000401.1:0-1520 GCA_031376295.1 Chitinophagales bacterium | reverse complement strand
TGTCTGTCGTCGGAACATTTGGCACAGATTGATGCATAGTTTAGCGAAGTGTTTGTCTCAGTTATTGGTTGATATTAAGCTGCGATCTTGCGGTGCTGCAAGCGGCGATGTTCGATTGTTTTTCGTTTTATCCTTTCGCGTTGTTCGATGATGGTTTGTGCCCTGCCAAAGTAGGCATCTGCGGGCGTTACGTTGTTGAGGCTCTCATGATAGCGCCGGTGGTTATAGTGTTCAACGAACTGTTGGATTTGAAGTTCAAGATCGCCGGGCAGAAAGTAGTTTTCGAGAAGGACGCGGTTTTTCAGGGTTTGGTGCCACCGCTCGATTTTACCTTGTGTTTGGGGATGAAGCGGTGCCCCACGCACATGGCTCATTTTTTGTTGCTGGATATAATCGGCCAATTCATCGGCGATGTATGACGGGCCGTTATCACTGAGCAGACGGGGCTTGTGCACTATACTTGCATGATCACAGCCTGAGGCCTGCAAGGCCATTTCCAGCGTGTTTGTGACGTCTAGCGCCCGCATGGTCGTGCACAGCTTCCAAGCGATGATGTAACGCGAGAAGTCATCAAGAACGGTGGAGAGATACATCCACCCCCAGCCAATGATCTTGAAGTATGTGAAGTCCGTCTGCCACATCTCATTGGGGCGTGATGTTTTGGTATGGAACTCATTGGCCGCTTTGATCACAACGTAAGCTGGGCTTGTGATCAAATCATGTGCCTTCAAAAGCCGGTAAACACTGGCTTCAGAGACAAAATAGCGCTTCTCATCGGTGAAGCGCACGGCGATTTCCCGTGGCGACAGTTCTGTCTGTTCCAAGGCCATTTCAACGATATTGGCCTGAACATCTGCCGGAATGCGGTTCCACACCCGGCTTGGTGCAGAACGTTTGTCATCAAGTGCTTCAAGCCCGCCGTCATGATAACGATCATACCAACGGTAAAATGTTCGCCGTGCAATGCCCAGTTTGTCCAAGGTCTGCTTGGCCGGTAAATGCGACTGCTCAACAATTCTGATAATCTCAAGTTTTTCGGATGCAGGGTATCTCATTCGTCTTCTCCCCCATCCGCGATCATGCTTTTTTAAGCAATCGGTTTTCCAGCGTTAGATCCGCGACAACCTCTTTCAAAGCACGGGACTCGCGGCGTAAATCCTGAACTTCGCCGCCTGTTGCTTCTCGCGCTGTATCACAGGCAAGCCTGCGCTTTCCGGCTTCTAGAAACTCTTTCGACCAAGTGTGATAGAGGCTTTGAGCAATACCTTCTTTGCGGCAAAGCTCAGCAATGCTGTCCTCGCCGCGCAACCCGTCTAAAACAATCCGGATTTTATCTTCAGATGAGTAATGGCGCCGGGTAGCACGGCGAATGTCTTTTACGACATCTTCGGCAGCCCGTTTGCCGCCGGTTATTTTATTCTGTAACTTCGTGTTCATGTTCGTTCCTTCGTCATTGACGTGAACCAAACACTCCTTATCTCAAACCATCAATCCTGTGACATAGGCGCTGACGCCGGACA
>JANMDL010000138.1:0-8653 GCA_031376295.1 Chitinophagales bacterium | reverse complement strand
GTATTAAAATAACCATACCCGGCCAGGCTGTAAATAAGGCTGCCATTAGCTACTCGCCCCTTACCACTGCCTTTAATAAATTTTATAAAGTTAATTATCAAGCCATTATGGATTCTACGATAAAGATTTTGCAACTAATGGCTAAAACAGAGGATACTGTGCTAAAGAAAAAATACCAGCTTTTATATGTTTCATTAGATAAAAATGGAAATGCTAATTTTATGAAATATGTACGTGAAAACCCACAATCTTTTTTAGCCCTGAATGAATATGTTAGAAATGGATATTACCGCAATGCGCCTTTTGATACATTAAAGGCATTTGTTGCCAATTTAAAAAAATATAAAAACCACAGTTTTGCCAAAGTACTGCGTAAGTACATTGCCGATACTGAAGCCATAGCCAAAATGGGCAGCCTGCAGCCAGCAGTGTACAATGCGGTGTATAAAAATGTACTAGGTAAAAATGTAAGGTTAACTGATATAAAAACAAGGTATGTACTGCTTAATTTTTGGGGTAGCTGGTGTGGCCCCTGTATAAGGGAAATACCTGAACTTAAAGAGATACAGGAAACGTACAAAAGTAATGTAACCATTGTGGGTATTGCTGACGAAAGCAGTTCTGGTACTACTACCGCCTTGCAAAAATTAATAATTAAGTATAACCTGCCATGGCAAAATGTGCCGGTGCTAAGTAATTCAAAAAAAAATATTATAGCTAAAATGATGATACAGGCTTTTCCTACCAATATGCTGATAGATACTAAAACATTAAAGATTGTTAGCCGTGGTACAAGCCAGCAAAGCCTGCTGCCAATTATTAATTTTTTAAAAGCAAACTGAGCGCAATGCCTAATTACCAATTTTACATTAAAAACTCCACCAATTACTTTGTGCTTTGCAAAGCCTTTGCAGGCCAAAGTATACCCTTTACACCTGGTTACCTTTGCCAACGCCTGATGCTGAACCCCAACACACCTACGGCCCTGGGTTTAGTGCAAACACTAAAGCATTACGGTATGGACTGTATGTGTACAAATATCAATTGGCAGCAAGCTGCACAAATAACAGAACCATTTATTGCTTATATGGAAGAAATGGGAGGAAATTTTGTGTATGTGCAAAAGCTAAAAGATGGGCATGTGTATTATTCGGATAAATATAAAGGGGATATGGTTAAAGCCGCAGGTTTGTTTGCAGAAACCTTTGCGGGTGTGGTAATTTTATTTGAAAAAACGGAAAAATCCAAAGAGCCATTTTATACAAAAAATCAACTCAATCATTATGCCGGAAAGCTGCTGATGCCTACTCTTCTGCTGGCTTGCTTATTACTTTTTTACAGTATGGGTAAATGGGGTAGCGGTTTTTTGTGGCTTAATTTTTTTATGCAACTTACTTCATTACTGGGTATTGCCACCAGTATATTGTTACTGTTGCAATCGGTAAAAGGGGGTAATGATTTACTAAATAAGTTTTGCGGGATAGGCCAAAAAAGCAGTTGCTTTCATATATTGGCTACAGCTGAAGCTAAGTTTTTAGGCTGGATAAGCTGGTCGGATATTGGGCTTTTTTATTTCAGCTTTCAATTGCTGTTACTATTTGGCTTGCCTTATTCAGCAGGTCAGCAGCAGATTTTTATTTTTGTAATGGCTTGCTGCTGCCTTCCTTATACTTTTTATAGTTTTTACTTACAGGCATATAAATTGAAAATATGGTGCCCTCTCTGCATTTTAGTGCTAAGTATATTGTGGGTTCAATTTGGCATACAAGCCCGGCAGTTTCAGGGGTGGCACACGCTGCCGGATTTTGAAACCCTTGGTAAAATCTTGCTGTTTTTAATACTTTCCCTGTTTATTACAATAGCTGTATCAAAGTATATTTATTTAAGTGATTATGCTGCTGCTTTACGCCGCTACGCATTAAAGTTTGCAGGTGACAGGAGTATATTTGAACTTAAAGCAAAAGCGGCACTCCAACTTCCCGAAGGACTTATAAAAAATGGCGTAACATTGGGTAACAGGCAGGCTGAAAAATCGGTAACAATTATATCTAATCTTACATGTGGCCCATGTACACTGCAACATCAGGAAGTGGCAGCATTACTGCAATATGATAACAATCTAAGGGTTGATTACTTTTTTGTTTCACCCGATGAACGTACTATTGGTATTACCAGAATAATAGTAAATGCTTACGAAACTATGGAGCAAAAAGTATTTGAAACTTTTTTTAACGATTATTTTAAAACGCCTAATTACGAAAGGGACAATTGGGCGGTTCTTCACAAAGCAATGGGGAATCTTACGGTAAAAACCCAAAGTATGATTGACTACCACCAGTTTTTTGCAAATGAGATTGGTGTAAGCAAAACACCCGTTACCTATTACAACGGATATTTGCTGAATGATTTATACAGGCTTGAACACCTGCAATGGCTTAATTGATGAAATAAATATTTAAGTACCAAGAATAATAACACATGGCTTTCCCTTACTACCGCCAGCATGATGCAATGGATTGTGGCCCTACCTGCCTGCGTATGGTGGCTAAATATTATGGCAAAAATTTCAGTATTGACCGCTTACGCACCCAAGCGCAATATAGTAAAGAGGGTGTTTCCTTATTGGGAATAGCCAAAGCCGCTGAATCAATTGGCTTTAGTACATTAGGCGCACAACTTACTTTTGATCAACTGGTAAACGATGCAAAATTACCTGCGATACTGCACTGGGGTCAAAATCATTTTGTTGTACTGGCATCATATAGCCGTGTAAATAAACTGACAATAGCTGATCCGGCAGGAGCATTAATACAGCTGGACAGGAAAACATTTGAACAACACTGGCTCAGCCACACAGGCGAAAAAGGTAAAATGGGCATTGTTTTGCTATTAGAGCCTGGGGCTGCTTTTTACGAGCAACAGGGCGATAAAAATGGCAAAGTAGGCTGGGGGCTGCTTTTGCGCCATTTAAATGCACAAAAGCGTTACGTAATTCAATTGATTATTGGGCTGTTGATAGGCAGTATGTTACAATTAATAATACCTTTTCTTACGCAAGGTGTTGTTGATACCGGAATTAATGTACAGAATATTTCTTTTGTAAGTACAATATTATTAGCGCAGGGTATGCTGCTGGTTGGTAGAACAAGTGTTGACTTTATCCGCAGCCGCCTGTTACTGCTTATTAGCACAAGAGTTAGCCTTGCCTTGCTGTCAGATTTTTGGGCAAAACTAATGCGGTTACCCATCAGCTACTTTGATACAAAAAAAACAGGTGATATACAGCAACGGCTTGCCGACCAGCGGCGGATTGAAAGTTTTCTAACAGGAAGCACTTTATCTACTTTATTCTCCTTAGTAAATCTGGTGATTTTTTCTATTTTACTTATCAGCTATCATAGTACTGTTTTTTTAATTTTTTTGTCAGGCAGTATTTTATACCTGCTGTGGGTTCGCCTCTTTTTAGGCTATCGCCGCAAGCTGGATTATCAGCGTTTTGGGCTTGCAGCCAAAGAAAATACAGCTACACTGCAATTAGTGCAGGGTATGCAGGATATAAAGCTTCACAATGCGGAACATTTGCGCCGATGGGAGTGGGAGGGTCTGCAGGCAGGGCTATTCAGGCTGCAATATAAAAGTCTTAGCCTGAGCCAATGGCAGGAAGCTGGTGCATTCTTCATTAACGAAGGAAAAAATTTGCTCATTACCTTTTTTGTAGCGCAGGCAGTAATTGATGGAGGGCTCACTATGGGGCAGATGCTGGCTGTTCAATACATCGTTGGCCAGGTAGGCTCGCCAGTTGTACAATTAATTGCTTTTTTACAGCAGGCGCAAGATGCAAAAATGAGTTTGGAGCGGCTAAACGAAATCCATCAGATTGAAGATGAAGAACCATTAGAAAGTAACGCACAACAGCCAGTACCTGCTGGTGCAGGATTAGGTTTGCAAGGGGTGTCATTTACATATCCGGGAACCGGCAATATACCTGTTTTGGAGAATATCAATCTTACGATACCTGCGGGAAAAGTAACAGCTATTGTAGGTATGAGTGGCAGTGGTAAAACTACTCTTTTAAAATTACTGTTAAAGTTTTACAACCGTTACAGTGGCTCAATACTTGTAGGCGGCACGGCTTTATTAAATATAAGCCCGAGTACATGGCGTAATTCCTGTGCCTGCGTTTTGCAGGAAGGCTATATGTTTAGTGACAGCATTGCAAAAAATATTGCAGTAGGCGATGCTGTGCCAAATTATGAGCGCCTTATATATGCCTCCAGCATGGCAAATATTCTGTCATTTATAGAAAGTTTACCTATGGGTTTTGATACAGCTATTGGTGCAGAGGGTAAAGCAGTAAGTGCCGGGCAAAAGCAAAGGCTGCTGATAGCAAGGGCGGTATATAAAGATCCTGCTTTTTTATTTTTTGATGAGGCTACTAATGCACTGGATGCACAAAATGAACGGGAGATAACACAAAATCTTGATCGCTTTTTTGCTGGTAAAACAGTGGTGGTAGTGGCACACCGGTTAAGTACTGTAAAAAATGCGGATAACATAGTGGTGCTTGATGGTGGGCGTATTGTAGAGGATGGTACACATATTGAACTGGTGGCAAAGCGTGGCAAATATTATGAACTTGTAAGTAATCAATTGGAACTGGGTAATTGAACAACAAACATTATTAATTACAACTGCAACAATGGCAAAGCGTAATTTAGATAACCACATGGATAAAAGTAATGGCGTTTTACCTGTAGCGGTACGGCAGAGTGGATTGGTGGAAGAAATAATAAGTTCACGTCCGGCTTTTTTGATAAGGTGGGGGCTTACTATTTTTTTTTTACTGCTGTTATGCGTAATTGGATTGTGCTGGTGGATACAATATCCCGATGTTGTGCAAGCCCGTGCCCGTATTGTGGCTGTAAATGCGCCAAAGCCCCTGATAGCAAAGCAAACAGCCAATTTGGTTGCCCTGCCAATAAAAGAAAATGACAGTGTAACTGCTGGTCAGGTTTTGGGTAGATTACAGGCATTGGTTGCTCATGATACCGTTTTGCTGCTGCGAAGTGTATTGGCCGATATACATCAAATAATCAAAAACGGACAAATGGAGCAATTACCACGCTATTTTACCCACCCGCTTTTTACAGGCAATAATAATACCTTAGGTGAACTGCAAACGAATATGCAAACATTTGTACAAGCGTTATTGAATTTTCGTAACTATTTGGCAAGCGGCTTTTATGCCCGCAAACGAATGTTGCTGCTGGCAGATATGAATAATATCAGGCGCCAGCGGCAAAATATTTATGAACAAAAAGGATTACACGAAAAGGATGCTGAATTAGAACGGCAAAATCTTTTAGCTGCGGAACAGTTAAGAAATGATACGGTGATTTCTGCATTTGACTACCGGGGCAGTCAATCAAGGATGCTGAGTAAGCAGTTGGCACTTCCTCAATTGGATGGTATTGTTATAGGTAATGAAGGGGATGAATTAGCAAAGCAAAAAGAAGTATTGGAACTTGATAATACCGTGGCACAGCAAAAGCAAATTTTTGCACAAGCACTGGCTATATTGATAGCCGAAGTAGAAAAATGGTGTAATATGTTTTTGCTCACTGCTCCTATTAATGGCAGGGTGGCATTTGCCAATTTTATACAAGTAAACGGACAAGTAGTATCAGGTCAAACAGTGTGTTACATCAACCCCGGCAACAGCGCTTACTATGCAGAAGTGTTTGTGGTACAGGCAAATTTAGGTAAGTTAGCCATAGGGCAATCTGTTTTGCTGAAACTGCCTGCATATCCTTTTACAGAATATGGAGCTATCAGGGGCAAGGTTGTTTTTATCAGCCATATTCCAACAGATAGTGGATATTTAGCAAGGGTAGAACTTACCAATCGCCTTATTACTACTTATGGCAAACAAGTACAATACAGAGAAGGATTACTGGCAAGTGCGGAAATTATAGTACAAGAAATGCGATTGCTAAAACGTATGTACTATTCGGTTGTAAAAAAAACGTAGAGGAGTAAAATGTGTATGCCGATGGACAATTGATAAAAAATATTATAAAAGATGATAGGGAAAAATTAGTGGTGGAATATAAAGACAAGGGCGGAGCCACCATACTAAAAAAAGTGCAGAATATAGAAATTGGCGCCGGGCTGGATATGAATGGCTACACTGGCTGGCTGTGTACTTATTATGTGTACGACGATTTTGGCCGCCTGCGCTATACCATACCACCCAAAGCTGTGGCACAGATGTACACCCAGTGGCTTACTACCGGCAGCTGGGTGGTAGATGCCAATATGAAAACCTGGCTCTGCTTTTACCAGGAGTATGATGAGCGGGGCAATATAATAGTAAAACAAAGTGCCGGTGCAGGCGAAGTACAAAGCGTTTATGATAACCGCAACCGGCTGGTGATGAGCCAGGATGCCGTGCAGCGGGGCAGGCAGCAATGGAGCTTTAGCCTGTACGATGAAAACGACCGGCCTGTAATAACCGGCCTGTTTACCGATAGCCGCAACCGGGCAGCCATGGATGCTTTTGTAAACAGCCCTGCCATTATAAACAGTGGTAACAAACAGGTGCAGTTATTTACCGGCAGCAACGAATGGTTTACAGTGTACAACCCCATAGCCGGTACTGACCCTGCAAGCCTGAGTAATATTTGCGGCCCTTGCATGGTTATTACCGTAAACAGTGCCAGCTATTACGATAGCTATGGCCCCGGCAGCAAGCCTTTTGAACCCATTACAAATGCAGATTTCGCCTCACTTTCCCCGGGCTCTAGCCCGGTGGTTTTACAAAAAACAGCCCGCATCAATGGCATGGCCACCGGCAGCAAAATAAGGGTGCTGGATGTACTGTACGATGATGGCATTGTAACCAACGATGCCTTTATGAGCAGCACCGTGTATTACAATGAGGATGGGGCCGTGCTGCAAAGCTTAGGCGACAATATAAAGCAGGGGGTGGATGTAAGCAGTGTGCAGTACGATTTTGCAGGCACAGTGCTAAGCACCCACAGCAGGCACCGCAGTGCTACCGGGGCATACAATAATTTTATTACGGTAACCAAGGCCGACTTTAACCTGCTGCGCCAGCCTTACAAAAGCTATATATTGTTTACCGCCAATGCAGCCGATATAAGCAATGGCAGTAAATACAAACTGCTGAGCGAAGTACAGGTAGATGCACTGGGCAGGGTAAAAACCAAAAAGATTGGGGCCGACCCAAACAATGCCGGCCAGCCAATAGAAACGCAGGACTTTAGCTACAATATACAAGGTGCATTAACGGGTATTAATAAAGACTATGCCACAGCCCTTGTCGCAGGCAACCCGCAGTACGACCAGTGGAGCAGGCGCTTTGGCCTGTACCTGGGCTACGATAACCGGGATTTGCGGTTTACCAATAAGCGCTTTGATGGCAAAATAACCGGCGCCTTATGGCGCAGCCAGGGCGATAACACACCCAGGAAGTACGACTATGAGTACGACAATATAGGCCGCTTTACCAAGGCCAATTTTAAGCAAATAGATGGCTTTGGCCCCGGCAGTGGTAATATTAGCTTTGGTACTGCAAAGGTTAATTTGAGTGCCAGTGTGGATGGCTATGATGAAAATGGAAACATACTGGCCATGAAGCAATGGGGTATTGTACCCGGCACCACAGGGGGCCTGCTGATAGACAACCTGCAATACAATTATGATGCAGGCAGCAACCGGCTGATAAATGTTACTGAGCTTACACCAAATATTGCCATAGATGGCAAACTGGGCGACTTTAAAGATTTTGCCACTTTGTTTGATTATGAGTATGATGCTAATGGCAACCTGCGCAAAGACAGGAATAAGAATATTATAAACGGCACTGGCACAGGCACATTTGGCGATGGTATTAAAAACAATTTTTTAAACCTGCCACAAAACATACAGGTAAAGGGTAAAAGCACAACCCTGTATACTTATGATGCCGCAGGCAATAAATTAGCCAAAACAGTTATTTCGCAAGTTGCTCCCTTTTCCACCACTACCACCTATTTTGCCGGCAGCTTTGTGTACCAGGATAATGAACTTGAATATATACTGCACCCCGAAGGCAAGCTGCGGGTGATGGAGCCCATAGCCGCCTGGAATGCCCCCAGCGGCACGGTAAACTATCTTGAGCGCCAGGGCAATGTGCCGCTGGCAGGCAGTAAATCTGGCGTATGGGATTATTTTATAAAGGATAACCTGGGCAATACCCGCATGGTGCTTACGGAGGAGTATTATGCGCAGCAAATGCAATGCAGCATGGAAGATCTGCAGGGCAACCCGGCAAACCCCAGGCCGGAGGAGAGGGCTACTTTTGGGCAACCAACAGGGAATGAAGTACAGGCAACTGCAACACCCACCAACCAAACCCCTTGGGCTAGCAATCCATCAGGACATGTGAGCAGGTTACTATCAGTGCCAAATTTAAGCCCACCTACAGGCGTAGGCCCCAATGTAATTTTAAAAGTAATGGCGGGGGACATGTTGAGTGGCAATGCTAAGTATTATTACCAAAACCTTACCGGTGCCGCCTCGCAAAGTGATAACTTGCTGGAGAATATAGTGGGCAGCCTGATTGGTTCCTTTCAGAATGGGAATGTAC
>JANMDL010000130.1:0-1668 GCA_031376295.1 Chitinophagales bacterium | reverse complement strand
TGGAAGACGGACTTTGCAAGATCAACGGCAACGGTTGTACGATTCATGTTGGATTTTTTACGTTTGTTGAAGATCTGGTCCCCACGCCAATGAAGACCAGAGCGCGAATTTCGCGCAAACAAACGGGGGAGTCCATCCCATGAATCGTACAACCGTTGCCGTTGATCTTGCAAAGTCCGTCTTCCAACTCGCCCTGGCCGATAACGTTTGACATGAGCGGGCCGGAACCGGATTGGCCCGCGTAACGGAACATGAGCAAGAGAAGTGGAGCGGGCCAAGCCGGTGGAGGTCCGCTCGATGGAAGGGTTAGGCGTCTGCATTTTGCGGCCAACTTAGCGAAAGATGGCTGCTTTCTGCTGTTCAGCTTCTTTGCTAGTGCGACGCTCTTCAAGCGTTCGCTTGAGCGGAACGAGAATTTCCTCTGGGAACACGGCGCCAGGCATGTTGACGCTATCGAGCCACGCCTTAACGAACGCCTCCTTGTCTTGCGCAAAGAACGGCGCAATGGCACCGACTTTGTTGTTTGCAGCTTCGGCTGATAAGACTGCAATGGCTGCGTTGGTCTGCAGTTGCTTCATCTCCGCTTCCAACTGTAGAACTTTATAGCCAAGGATTGCAACGATTCCGACCAGTACCGCAAGTATTGCTTTCATGCTTTTCGGCTCGTCAAATTACTTGAAACACAGATTACACCGAATAGCGTGAACCTCGCACCGCGCTCGACTCAGACGCCTAACGTAATGTTCCCCGCAAAACCTGCGAAATATTCTGGGCGTTGCGGTTTACATGGGTCATGCGATGCATCATAAGCCATTGATTGAGTTGAGTAAATTTCAAAAAACTGTATGAATAAACAGTTATAATGAAATTCATGAAACCCGGCAAGGCCGCAGGTGCCCCCATCCCCCTCAAATCAACCCGGCTGCTCGACCAGGTGCGCGAGCGTATTCGTTACCTGCACTACAGCCTGAGCACCGAGAACGCATGACGCCCGCCTCGGGTCAGGTCCCGCATTTCAGCATCCGAGTTCCGGGCCGGCGGGCAGTGGTTGCATCTGGGGTAATGAACGGAAGCAGAGACCAGACGCAACACCATGCGGCAACTGTCGCCAGTTTGACCACGTTGGCGGCTGACGCCGCTCGCGGGTGACAGTTGCTTCCTGTAGCGCACCTCGTCATTAGCTATATTATTTATAGCACACTATGACCAGCTGATGACGACAAGAAGGTGTTTTGATGCCAAAAACACCTTCCAGCACCCCTCCAGCCCGCCCGCCCTCACCCCGCCCGCCCCACCCCACCAAACACCACCGCAACCAACGCCCGCAACCCGTACATCACCACGTGGCTCAGGTAGTCGGGGGTGAAGCTGTCGTCGGCGGCGCCGAGGGCGAAGAACAGGGGCAAAAAGTGTTCGTCGGTGGGGTGGGCGCGGGGCGCGTGCGGGGCGCGGGTGCGGTAGTCCAGCAGCGCGGGCAGGTCGCCGCGAACCAGGGCGGCTTCGATCCAGCGGCTGAATTCGGTGACGTAGGGCGCCGGGGCGGACGGTGCGGCGTCGAGTCCGCCGCCAAACCCACCGCCAAACACCTCGGCCAGGTTGTGCGTCATGCTGCCCGAGCCGATGACCAGTACGCCCTGCACGCGCAGGCTGCGCAGGGCCTGGCCCATG
>JANMDL010000103.1:0-25212 GCA_031376295.1 Chitinophagales bacterium | reverse complement strand
GGCGGAAAAAAATTTTGAAGCACTATTGTACAAGCTCTCACAGGACAAAAGCATGCTCTTTTCGGTTCGCAAATCGCTATTGTCGCAGTTTTTACATACTAATATTATTAATGCCCTTATCGAAAGCGGTATTTTAAGCAGCCGGGGTTTTGTGCAGGAGCTGCTGGGCAAGATAAAGCACAAACTGTTGCCGGCACTGCAGCGGGAAGATGATTTTCTTTACGTAATCAATAAGGTCTTTTACAAGTCGCACGACCATATATGGGTGCAGGGCATAGATAAAAAACTTTGGGTACAGTTTTTTGAGATGCTGGGCATGCAGATTAACCTTACAGAACCAGCGCTGATAAAGCAGTTGAAGCAGGGATTGGAGGTAATCAGTTACCGCACTACCACACTTGGGCTTGAAAAAGAGATTACACAGCAATACGATAATTTCGAAGAAGCGATGTACCCGTTTTATGAGCAGAACCGGCTTGTAAACAGGTACCTGGAAAAGCTGCAAGGCAATGCTACTATGGATGAGCAGGCCCTGTTACTGGAAAATATTACCGAGGCCCTGCACAATTGCAACCAGAGTATACAATGGATAAAAGAGCAGCGGAAAGTTTATGGAACAAGCCTTGCACAAACTTTTGTAATAACCAGGCTGGAGCAGCAGGTTGAGCGTATGTTTATTATCCTGGATGTACTGGACAGGGACAGTGCTTTTAATACGGAGCGTTTTGTTGAGTATTTTGAAACCGTAATAAAAAACGAAAACCGGAAAAATTCGCTTTGGGAGTTTTTGAATGAAAACACTGGTTACCTTGCTTACCAGATAGCTGAACATGGCGGCAGAACGGGTGAAAAATACATCACCAGTACCAGGAAAGAATTCTGGCGGATGTTCCGCAGTGCTTTAGGCGGTGGTATAATCATTTCGTTTATTGGTGTACTTAAAAGCCTGCTGGGCAAACTAAAGCTGGCACCTTTCTGGCAGGGTTTTCTTTACAGTACCAATTATTCACTCGGGTTTATTTTGATACAGGAAACCGGATCAACACTGGCTACCAAACAGCCTGCCTATACTGCCAATAATGTGGCCAGCTCTTTTGATGTAAAAAAATATGGTGGCGAACCAGATCTTCGTAACCTGGCCATTACAGTTGCAAGGGTAAGCCGTACACAGTTGGCTTCTTTTGCAGGTAACCTGCTGGTGGTTTTTCCGCTTACTTATATCCTTGCATGGGTATTTTTTGGAGCTACAGGAGCAAAACTGGCAGAAGGGGCAGGGGCGCAGCAATTGCTCAACGACCAGAAACCCTTTCACAGCCTTGCATTACTCTTTGCCTGCTTTACTGGTTTTTTCCTTTTTTTAAGCGGACTCATTGCCGGCTATGTAGAAAACCATGTAGTGTATGGGAAAATACCTGAACGCATCCGCAATTCAGTTTCATTAAAAAATAATTTCAATGAAAAATGGCAGGTTAAAATAGTTAATTATGTAGAGAATAATCTCGGAGCACTTGTTGGAAATATTGCACTGGGTTTTTTCCTTGGTATGGCCGGTTTTTTGGGTAAAACGTTTGGGTTACCCTTTGATATAAGGCATATCACCATTTCTGCAGCCAATACAGCCATAGGGTTTTTCGGGCTGGATCATGCTGTTTCTTACAAAGAACTGTTTTACACCTTATCCGGTGTAGCTGCAATAGGTTTTTTAAACTTTGCTGTTAGTTTTGGCCTGGCTTTTTATGTAGCTGTTAAAAGCAGGGGCATCCGGTTGAGTGATTATCCTGAGTTTCTGGGCATTCTCGTACGGTATATAAAAAAATTCCCCTCTGATTTTTTTAAGCCCAATGCCGGACTGCGCAAAGCAGAAGAACTCCACTAAAATGATCCGGAAGCATGCGTTGTATCAGGTATTGTGTAAATAAATACAACCCTTATAACCAGTACAGGTAAGGCTTTCGCCCAAAAATGCACAGTGCTGTAAATTAATTGCATAAAAAATTTTGTAAAAATAAATAAGCCCTTATCTTTGCACTCCTTTAAAAGGGAGTTTAGCTCAGTTGGTTTAGAGCATCTGCCTTACAAGCAGAGGGTCACAGGTTCGACTCCTGTAACTCCCACCAAAGCGGCAGTATCATCATTTTGATTGAAACTGCCGCTTTTTTTATTGGCTATAAGGCCTGCTGCTGTTGATATGTAGCGGAAAACGCCATTTACTTTCGGGGTTCGACACCCTTCATTTTTGCGGTTATAATATATCCCGTCAGGAAACACTAAATTTTGCAGTACTTGCTTACCCGCATAATCGCTGTTCTCCCACATAGACGTGAGTTTGGCGGCATAATCAATAGCCTTATTGATGCAATTATCAAGGTTCGACACCCCTGTTTCATTTTTTTGCATCAGCGTCAGTATTTCTGTCCTTTCGGCCTTGTAGCGTTCGCTGTATTTAGCATACATCGCCTTGTCAATTTCCTCCTCAATAAAGCGTTCTTCTAAACGTAACAGCTTCTTATCAGCCTCTTTCAATTGTTGCTCAAGCTGCTGTACTGCAGTTTGGTTTTCTTTGGTTAATTGCAGGTAGGTAGCTTTCATTTGCCGGGCAATCAGGTACTTCATATCGGCGTTCAGTGACACTGTAAAATTGCCCAGCATGGAGCGGAATTTTTCGTGCAGTACATCAGCCCTTTTATTGCATTTGCAACCCACTGTGTTGCATTTGAAATAGTACTTGCTGTTCTTGTATGCCTTGTATGCCCGCAGATAGCTGCCACAGTTTTCGCACTTCATAAACCGCTTCAGGGGTACATCATCATTATCGGGCTTTATGTGGTAGCCGCCTGCATCATTTTTCTGCAGGCTCAATCAAATCCCACAAATTGCCATACAGGTCGGCAAACACGGCTACAGTGCCATAAGGTTCAATAACCGGTGGTCTAACGATTGTAATATTATTATCTAAAAGGTTTTGGTAATCCCTTTGAAAGTTGTCTGTATGTAAAAATAAGAAAACTCTGCCCCCGGTTTGATTCCCAATCCTGCTGCTTTGTATTTCATTAGCAGCTTTAGCCAGCAGCAGGCAGCATCCTGTTGAACCTTGCGGGGCCACCAGCACCCATCTTTTTGTTTCAGACAGTACAGTGTCCTCAAGTAATGTAAAATGCAGTTTTTTTGTGTAGAAGGCTATCGCTTCATCATAATCCTTTACTACAAGTGCAATGTGTGCAATGCTTTGTTTCATAATTCAATTTTGATTATCCGGCATTGAAGATAATAATTTATGATTACCAAAAAATCCTGTTCTTCTTTTTACAAGTTGGAATGTAAAAAAAAAGCTCCTCCGCATAACCGGAGAAGCTTTTTGCAAGGTAGATATCAATGTTACTTCTTTATCATTAGTCTTTCTGTATAAACTTCTTCACCAGTACTTACACGTATGTTGTAAATACCTTCGTTCAATTTATACAGATTGTTAAGAGATATATTGTTGGAACCGGCAGCAATCATCGCTGTTTGTGTTAATACAATTCTGCCTGTGGCATCGGTAACTGTAATTGAAGCGGCACCACTCTTCACTGCATCAAGTCTTAGTTGCGCAGCATTGGCAGCAGGGTTGGGGCTGATGGTAATGCCGCCGGTACCCGTTTTATCTTTACGCACAGTTACCACGTTGGAATATTTACTTTTGCCACCCAGGTCAACCATACGAAGGCGGTAGTAAAAGATATTGGCAGAAAGTGCTGCTATGTTATCAGCAAACTGATAGTTTTGTGTTACCCCCAACTGGTTTTTTGCACCGGTAAAGCCAATATTTTCAAAAAAAGCACCATTGCTGCTGCGCTCAATTTCATACCCTTTCATGTTGCTTTCATAAACCGATGTCCAGTTTAAGGTAGCAATACCTGCTTTGTAATTAATGCCAAGGTTGCTAAGTGTAACAGGCAGAGGGCCACCACCGGGAAAATCAAAACAGCCAAATCTTGCACCATACTGCCTTACAGGGTTTCCTTCACCTGAACCAGCCTTGTAATCGTAACCCATGCGAAAATTCAGTGTTGCAAAAGCTCCTGTGTATGTAGCAGAAACAGCTACCTGTGCACAACGGGATACACCTGTTCTTTCGCAAACAGCACCAAGAAAACCCCGCCAGCCTGCACCAGAGCTGGCATCTGTTGTTAATTCTGTACCAGCAGAAGCATTGATAACGGGGTTGCTGGTGGAAATTTCCTTTACATCACCCAACTCCCTGAACCAGCCACTGGCTCCATTAGTATGACCATCAATATCATAATGTACAAAGTTGAGTCCTGTTAATGGCTGTAGTGTAATAAAATTGAGCGCATTATTGGTAAAGTGCTGGTAAAATTTAATTTCAAATTCAACAAAGCCACGGCGGTTGCTGTTGTTGAGGTTTACATCGGGGCCTATACGTGGGCCAAAAAAACTTGCAATGGAGTTGCCGGCCTGGTCGGTAGCTGCATCATCATCAATATCGTCTAATACAGCATTGTTGATAGCAATGATTTTTATTTCAGCATCCACCTGGTTGCCACTCACTGTAGCTGCATTGGAATAGCGCCATACCGAGTTAACGCAAAGCCCGTTGCCGCATGGATTGCCTGATTTTTGTACTGCATTTTGAAAATTTGTAACAACATTGGAAGACCCCGAAGGGCACTGGTCAATAGTACTGTTGGTAGTACAGTTACTTGAATTACAGTTAATGGGATTTTGAGCGAAGGATGTGCCGCACAGAACTGCTGCACACAAAAGTGTAAACATTTTTTTCATGATAAATAGTTATAAGGTTTAAAAAAAGGCTTAACGCCGGCTATTGGTTTAAAGTAGCGGTTTTGCGCAGAATATCAGACGTAATTACGTTCGTTAATTAAGACAATTGTAATAATGGATTTGCTGCAAAGCAGCCATGGTTTATTAGCAGAGGAATGTGGAATAAGGTAATACAGTACAAAAGTAAATATAATTTCCGGTTAAGCAAATATATTTAATACAACTTTAAGGTAATTATTTTATAGAAAATTTACTGCTGTACTGTTACCACACTTACATCAATATCAGGATTGTTTTGTAAAAACTGCGCCATATCATCGTTCATGGTAAATCCATGCTCCATACTGTACAATCCTACCTTGAAATTATTTCTTGCATCAGTAATATTAAAGCGCAAGCCTGATTTGCCGGGATTGGCTTTTATATTTTTATCAATAAAGGTTACAAAATCATCATTGATGAATTGTGGCGCCACTTCTATCACTACCTGTTTGGTCAGCGATATTTTCACCGTTTCCAGCAAATGTATTTTGGCGAGCCTGAATTCGTATTCTTCTTTATTGTACCGCTGCTTAAATCCACCTTCCACCATTACAATCATACCCTTTTCCATATAATTAGTATATTTTACATAGTCTTCACTCCACAGCATAAACTCGGCCTTACCGCTGAAATCTTCAATAGTGAGTATGCCGAAATTTTTGCCCGTTTTGGTAAGGCGGTGTTGCGCATCCACCACCAGGCCGGCCAGCCGGAAAGATTTTGCCGGGTTGGGCAGTGTGTTCACCATCTGCTTAAATTCAGTAAAGTCTGCCAGTGGTGAAATATTGTAATGTTTCATTTCAAACAAAAAATTATCCAGCGGGTGTCCACTCATGTACATACCGGTAACTTCTTTTTCGTAATCTAACTGCTGTGCCAGGGGCCATGGTTCGCACATGGGTAATTTGGGCGGTACAATATCCGGCATTTGTAAATCGCCAAAAAGGGTATTGGTGGCATTGGCCGACTGCGATTGAAAAACATTGCCGAATTTGATGATGCGTTCCAGGCCGGGGCTGTCGCCGGGTGGTGCAAAAAAATATTGTGCCCGGTGAATGTCTTTAAAGCAATCAAATGTGCCGGAGTAAGCCAGGCTCTCTAATGATTTTTTATTAACCGAGCGTTGGTTAACCCTTTTGGCTAAATCATATATTGATACAAAAGGGCCACGCTTTTTTCTTTCTTCAATAATATTTTCAATAGCAGCTTCGCCCACACCCTTTAACCCACTGAAGCCAAAGCGGATTTCTCCTTTTTGATTTACGGCAAAACCGTTCAGTGATTCATTAATATCCGGCCCAAGCACTTTAAGCCCCATGCGTTTGCACTCTTCCATAAAAAAAGTAATCTTATCAATACCGCCTGCATGGTTGAGCAGGGCCGCCATGTATTCGCTGGGATAATGAGCCTTTAAATATGCCGTTTGATAGGCAACAAAAGCATAGCAGGTACTGTGCGATTTATTAAATGCATATTGTGCAAACGCTTCCCAATCGGTCCATATTTTTTCTAATTTATCTGCGGGATGTCCCTTGGCCACCGCTCCGCTAACAAACTGCGCCTTCATTTTATCGAGTACCGATTTTTGCTTTTTGCCCATTGCTTTGCGCAGCACATCCGCATCGCCTTTACTAAAACCGGCTAAGCTCTGGCTCAGCAGCATCACCTGCTCCTGGTATACGGTAATACCATAAGTTTCTTCCAGGTATTCTTTCATTTCAGGCACATCGTAGGTAATCGGTTTTTTGCCATGCTTACGGTCAATGTACTCAGGTATGTAGGCGATGGGCCCGGGGCGGTACAGGGCGTTCATCGCAATCAAATCGCCAAATTTATCAGGCTTCAGTTCCCGTAAATGCTTCTGCATACCGGGGCTTTCAAACTGGAATGTACCGTTGGTATCGCCATGCTGGTACAACTGGTAAGTAGTTTCATCATCTAAGGGTATGTTGTCAATCTCAATACTGATACCATGGTTTTGTTTGATGAGGGAGAGCGCTGTTTTTAAAATGCTGAGGGTTTTAAGTCCCAAAAAATCCATCTTGATAACGCCGGCCTCTTCAATGATACTGCCATCAATCTGTGTAAGCCACAATTCAGAATCCTTTGATGTAGCTACCGGTATCAGGTCGGTAAGGTCGGTAGGGGCAATGATGATGCCCGCTGCATGTATACCCGTGTTGCGCACCGAGCCTTCTAATATTTCTGCTTCGTGCAGTACACGGCTCTGCATATCATCACCCTTATAAATTTCACGCAGGCGTTTTATGTTTTCAATATCATCGGGCAGTAAGCCTTCTTTTTCTTCTAATGATGTTTCACCGTCTTTGGCTTCCTTAATCGTCATCGGAGCATGCAATACCCGTTTGAGTACAGTGCCTGGTCTGTCTGGTACTAATTTGGCCAGAAAATTACTTTCAGCTAATGGCAGGTCCATTACACGGGCCACATCTTTTATACTCATTTTGGCAGCCATGGTACCATAAGTAATAATTTGGGCTACCTGGTTTTTTCCGTATTTATCCACCACATAATCAATCACTTTCTGCCGGCCATCATCATCAAAGTCCGTATCAATATCAGGCATGCTCTTACGGTCGGGATTGAGAAAACGCTCAAACAGCAGGTTGTACTTAATGGGGTCAATATTGGTGATGCCGATGCAATAGGCCACCACACTGCCTGCCGCTGATCCACGTCCCGGGCCTATAAACACACCAAGGTCACGACCTGCACGGATAAAATCACTTACAATCAAAAAGTAACCGGCAAAGCCCATCGTTTTGATGGTAAACAATTCAAATTTCAGCCGCTCTTCAATGTCAGCCGTCAGTTCCTGGTAGCGCTCTTTGGCACCCAGCCAGGTAAGGTGTTCCAGAAAATCATCCTGCGTTTTAAATTCCTTTGGAACCACAAAGTTGGGTAGCAATATATCACGTTTCAAATCCAGCAGTTGCACTTTGTCAACTATTTCGTTGGTATTGTCAATGGCTTCAGGCAGGTTTTCAAACACCTTCGTCATTTCCTCCGTAGTCTTAAAATAAAACTCGTTGTTGGGAAAGGCAAAGCGCCTGTTTTTAACCATCGCATCATCATCCGAAAACTCGTTCATTTTAGGCGTAGCCTGCTTTTCGCCTGTGTTAATGCACAGTAATATGTCATGCGCATTGGAATCCTTCTGGTCTACATAATGGCTATCATTACTCGCAATTACTTTTACTTTATACTTTTTAGCAAAGCGCAACAGTACTTCGTTCACTTTTTCCTGCTCGGGCATACCGTGGCGCTGCAGCTCCACATAATAATCCTCCTGAAAAATATTCAGCCACCATTTGAATTCGTTTTCACCTTCTGCTTCTCCTTTTTTTAAAATGGTTTGAGGTACCATCGCCCCAAGGCAGCAGGTAGTAGCAATCAGGCCCTCATGATATTTATGTATCAATTCCTTATCAATACGGGGATATTTGGAGTACATCCCTTCAATAAAACCTAGTGAAGTAAGTTTTACTAAGTTTTTGTAGCCAATATCATTTTTGGCCAATAGTATCTGGTGATGGCGGGGATCTTTTTCTTCCTTACTAAAGCTTTTGCGGTGCCTGGCCTGGGTCATGTAAAATTCGCAGCCAACAATGGGTTTTACTTTTAGCGTACCATCTTCATTTTTATGTTTGTAGGCTTCTTTTACAAATTCAAACACGCCAAACATATTGCCATGGTCGCTGATGGCAACGGCAGGCATACCATCACTAATAGCCTTTTTATACAGATTTTTGATGGAAGCGGCTCCATCTAACAGAGAAAATTGGGTATGTACGTGTAAATGAGAAAACTTCATTGACTGCAGTTTGAGTTATGGGTTATGAGCTTGAGCTGGCAGCATTCCTCCTTGTGATAAAAATCATCTTTGGGGTTGTTGCGGTACCCAATAACAAACACCTTGTATACCAAAGTGTAAATATCGGAAACAATAAAATAGCGGGTACTTCGTTTTATCCACAAGGGCAATGTAATTGCTAATGAATTGTTAATCAATTGTTAATCAATTAGTTATACATATTTACTATAAAAGGTTGCATTTGTAACCATGGTAACTTACCTTTGCGCAGCATTAGAGAAAAATTTATTTAATAATTAGTTTGTAGGACAGGACTCACAGCTCAGGAAAAGATAAACAGTTAACAGTAAAGAAACAGAGACGACCAAAGAACACAAGATTAAGTGTCGTGCATACGTGTAAACCCCAAATTTTACGTATGAGGAGCTTATTTTTTGTTTCTGTTGCCGTTGGCATACTTTCAGGAACAACAATATCCGCAAAAGCCCAAACCTCCATTAATATTGAGAGGTTAAGCAAAAAATTCCAACCCAGGTTTATTGAAAACATTGAAGTAAGGCGTGATGCCGTACCCGTAACAGCAACTGCTGCAGTTGTGAACCAGGTAACGGCTGTAAAACCCGTTACAAAACCTGCAGCCGCTTCATCGGAGTTTGGAACAACTATTGAAGCCTGCACTCCACTTCAGTTTAAATATGCCCAGTTGATGGACATGGAAGTGGAATCAGTATCCAGTTTTGATCTCTTAAATTTTATTGAAGAATGGTGGGCCGTGCGTTACCGCTATGGTGGTACTACTAAACGTGGTGTAGATTGCAGCTCATATACCGGGCAGTTAATTAATGCTGTGTTTAATTACACATTGCCACGTACTGCCAGGGAGCAATACAGGGTTACGCAGCGTGTGAGACGTGATGACCTTGCCGAAGGTGATTTGGTATTTTTTAACACCAGGGGCGGAATTAGCCATGTGGGTGTTTACCTGGGCAATAACAGGTTTACCCATTCAAGCTGCCACAGTGGTGTTACCATCAGCAGCCTTAACGATCCTTATTACAGTAAGAAATACATTGGTGGCGGCAGGATAAATGAAGCCCCGGCAGTAACAGAAGCTACAGCAATTGCAGAATAATTATTGATTGTCATATTATAAACAGCCCTGTCGTAAATGCCGGGGCTGTTTTTTGTATTAGTGCTAAGCTATACCAACTATGGCAGGGTTTGTGCAAAGGTGGTCGACCTTGAGTATCAGTATTGCTGAAGTTAAACCCAAACAGTGAATCTGGGTTTAATGGTCAAGGCACACCACTTTGTTGTACGTTTTTTCAGCATTTAATAGCACTAGTTAAAATGAAGATTAAACCATATCACTACACCTTCTTCGCCTCCACATAAAAATTCCTGTCCACTTTCAATTTGTTATTACCCGTAGCGGGTAATTTTTCAGTTTTAAAGGCATCAGTTACCGGATAAATAAAATGATAATTGCTATCGCTAAGTGTTACTTTCACCGGCATGGTAAAACCCGGCACACAATTGCTCCAGCGGTAGCTGAGTTCGGTACCGTTAATTTTATATTGCAGTACCGGCACTTTGATGGTGCGCAGGTACTGGTCAAATACTTTTGAAAAATTAATGCCCGATTTTTTGCTGATAAACGCTTCCACCTGTTTTGTAGTGGTAATTTTATGGTAAAACTCTTTGTTCAAGCCCTTTAAAATATTTCTGAATTTTTCATCGTCATTAATAACCGAGCGGATGGTGTGCAGCATATTGGCACCCTTGTAATACATATCTGTGCTGCCTTCTTTGTTTACACCATAAGTGCCAATGATGGGTATATCATTTGCTATCTGCTTGCGGATGCCTTCTACATAATCGGTACCGGCTTTTTTACCATAAAAATATTCGGTGAACAATGTTTCGCTGTAGTTGGTAAATCCTTCATGCACCCACATGTCGGCTATGTCATCTGTACTGATGCTGTTGGCAAACCATTCATGGCCGCTTTCATGCACAATAATAAAATCCCACTTCAGCCCCCAGCCTGTGCCGGAAAGATCAGTGCCGCTGTACCCCATGCGGTAGTCGTTGCCATAGGCAGTGGCACTCTGGTGCTCCATACCCAGGTGTGGTGCATCCACCAACTGGTAGCCGTCTTTGTAAAAGGGGTAGGGGCCAAACCAATGTTCAAATGCTTTCATCATTCGTGGTACATCGGTAAATTGTTTTTTTGCTTTTGCAAGATTATAATCCAGTACCCAGTAATTAAGGCTGAGCGGCCCGCTAACACCATTGTACATTTCGTTAAAGTTTACATACTTGCCAATATAAGGCACAATGCAATAATTGTTGATGGGTGCTTTCACATCCCAGGTGTATGTTGTTTTGCCATTGCCCATCGCCTTTTTTTCCGTCAGCCTGCCATTGCCCACAGCCATCAAACTATCGGGCGCTATTATGGAAAGCGTGGCGCCAAAATCAGGTTCATCACCCTGGTGATCTTTACAGGGATACCAAACACTTGCGCCCAGACCCTGGCAGGCCACACTCATCCAGGGATTGCCTTTTTTATCTTTTTGCCATATCCAGCCACCATCCCATGGCGGGCGGAGGGCTTCCCTGGGTGTACCATGAAAATAGGCCGTAAGATTGTAAGGATTTTTATTCTGTTCAGGTTTGAAATTTGGAATCTCAGCTAAATATACATTTCCCGTTCTTTTAAAACGCAGCCATGTGGTGGATACCATCGCATTCATATTCTCCCATTTAATACTGTCTATCATCATGGGTTGCTGCAGATCGAGCTGCAGCAGGTTGCCCTTTTTTAATGGTTTTATCTGTATCGTTACTTTGCCGCTGATGCTTTTGGCAGCATAATCAGGATTTACAGTAATGGAATAATGCAGTACATCCCACCAGGCTCTTTCGGGGGTTATACTGCCACGCAGCGTATCGGCAAGCGAATATATACTGCTGGAATTGAGTGGCTGTGCTTTTGTAACAACTGATGCCAGCATTGTTGCTGCAAGCAGCAGGGTTTTACGGAACCGGGTTATTATTGTGTACATATAAAGTTGATTGATGGTACTGCGTATTTTTTTTGTACTGCGTTTACTTTACAATGGCTAAATTTATGTTTTATAAACCATACATGAAGTTAAGTTTACAGCAGGGGATTACCAAATATACAAGCGGTTGGCACACCGGTATAAATGACACAATACTCCGGATATGTTTACCAGCATTTGTTTTACTGCTGCTTGCTTCCTGCAAAAGTCACCAGCAACCCGGCAAAAAAATATTTCATTACAACGAATCGTCAGGTATTGCATCGCTTGATCCTGCATTTGCCAAAAGCCAGGCGGTAATGTGGGCTGTACACCAGTTGTACAATACCCTGGTAGAGGTAGACAGCAATATGCAGATAGCGCCCTCACTAGCCAAAAGCTGGGAGTTTAAAGAAGGCAACCTGCAGATAGTATTTCACCTGAGGACCGATGTGTTTTTTATGGATGACCCCTGCTTTGCAGGCGGTAAGGGCCGGCGGCTTACGGCTGCGGATGTGGTGTACAGTTTTGACAGGATAACGGATAAAGCGGTAGCAAGCCCCGGCGGCTGGATATTTAACGGCAGGGTAGACTCCGCAAATGGGTTTAAAGCGCTGGACGACTCTACTTTTCAGTTGACCCTGGTGCGGCCTTTTCAGCCCATACTGGGTATATTGAGCATGCAGTATTGCAGTGTGGTGCCCAAAGAAGCAGTGGAAATGTACAAGGTTGATTTTCGCAGGCATCCTGTGGGTACCGGCCCCTTTAAAATGGTTGCCTGGGAAGAAGGGCAGGCCATGGTACTGCAAAAAAATGATACTTATTTTGAAACAGATAATTGTGGGAAGCGGCTGCCCTTTATTGATGGGGTTAAAATTTCATTTTTCGACAGTAAGGCCACAGAGTTTTTGGAATTCAGGCAGCAGCGATTAGATTTTATTAATGACATTGATGCGTCTTTTAAAGATGAGATACTCACTAAAACCGGCAGCCTTAAAAAAAGCTCGCAGTGTAAAATTGAACTGCACAAGCATCCTTACCTCAATATCGAATACATTGGCATACTGGTAGATGAAAAAAATGTACTGGTGAAAAATTCGCCGCTGCGGTTGCAGAAAATACGACAGGCAATTAATTACGGATTCAACCGCAGAAAGATGATGCTGTACCTGCGCAATTCAATAGGTACGGCTGCGGAGAGTGGTTTTGTGCCGGCAGGTTTACCTTCATTTGATTCAACTATTGTAAAAGGTTATCGCTATGATGTTGAAAAGGCAAAACAACTGTTGCAGGAAGCCGGGTACCCAGGTGGAAAGAACCTGCCTGCCATAAAACTGCTTACCATACCCATTTATGCCGACCTTGGCAGTTATATTGCCAATGAACTGAACCAACTGGGCATTACGGTACAGGTGGAGGCCATGCAGAAAAGCCTGCTGATGGACCAGGCCGCCAAATCGCAGGCGCCTTTTTTCCGTGGAAGCTGGATTGCTGATTACCCGGATGCAGAAAATTACCTGAGTGTTTTTTACAGCAAAAATCCTGCGCCGCCCAATTATACCCGCTATGCCAATGCAGCCTTTGATGCACTGTACGAAAAAGCATTGCTGGAGAAAAATGATTCACTGCGCTATTTACTTTACCGGCAAATGGATCAATTGGTGATGAACGATGCGCCGGTGGTGCCGCTTTGGTACGATATGGTGATACATTTAGTGCAACCGAAAATCAAAAACTTTCAGCCTAACAGCCTGAATTTACTGGAGCTGCGGAGGACGAGGATAGATTAGTGGAATGGGGGTATTTTATCAATTGTAATGAATTACAGCCTGGGGTAAAAAAAAGCGGTTTTCCTTGCCGGGTAATAAACACAAAAAAACCTTCTGCAAAGAAGGTTTTTAAATTATTTAATACTGATAATAATTACTGGCTTACCGGTATTTCCAGCATAATGGTAACCTCATCACTGATATCGCCATCTGTTTTGCCCACACCAAATGCGCTGCGCTTCATGGTAAAGCTGCCTTTAAAAGTACCACCGTCTGTACCTGCGGGGTTGTCAAATGTAAAAGCAATGGCCTGGTCGGCAGCAGCACCCTTCATGCTCAACTTACCTGTTGCAGTATACCCTTCAGCCGTTTTTTCAATTTTTGAAGAAGTAAAGTTGATGGAGGGAAACTCAGTTGCATTGAACCAGCCCTTGCCCTGCAGGTGACCATCACGTTGTTCCATACCGGTACTGATAGTTGATATATCTATTGTGCAATTGAAAGAAGAATTAGCCAGATCGGTTGCATCAAATTTTATATCGCCTTTTGCGCCGGTAAAACTGCCAATCAGTTCCTGCCCATGTGCCTGCATTTTAAATTTTACCTGGGCTTTTTCAGATAAAATTTTCCAGTTGATGATTGCCTGGATGGTATAGGCAGATGCAAACAGCATTACAAATGCCGCAGAAAGAATAAAAGCTACTTTTTTCATTTTTTTTTTGATATTTTGTGTTCAAAAGTAGCAATAACCGTGCTAAACCGGAAAACTTTCTGGCTGAACGGGTTAAAACAGTTGCTGAACACCGTTGCCCCATTTGTTTTCATGCTCCAGCAGCCATTTCTTGCGCCACAGGTCGCCGCCATACCCCACAAGGGTGCCATTGCTGCCAATTACCCGGTGGCAGGGCACAATAATGCTGATGTTGTTTTTGCCATTAGTGGTGCCAACTGCACGGATGGCTTTTACATCGCCAATGCGTTTGGAAAGCTGCAGGTAGCTGATGGTTTTGCCATAATCTATATTCAGCAGTTCGTTCCATACCTTCAATTGAAAGGTAGTGCCTTCCTGCGATAGATTCAGGTCGAATTTTTTCCGGCTGCCATTGAAATATTCTTTTAGTTGCTGAATACAGTGAGTAGTATAAGTTGGAAGTGCTGTATCATAATGTATTTCATCTTCTAACAGTTTAGGGCCTTTCCAGGAGTTTATAAACAGCAGGGCATTGAGCGTATCACCTGTTGTTTTAATTTCCAGGATGCCCACAGGCGAATTGATATAAGCTGTATGCTGTTCCATACTCATCCCATTTTACTGCCATTTTTCACCGGCAGCGAGGGGTGGAGCAGTACTACATGATTGGCTTCATTGTAAAGCCCCAGTACTAAGCATTCGCTGAAAAAATTGGCGATTTGTTTTGGAGGAAAGTTAACCACAGCTATAACCTGTTTACCAACAAGTGTTTCAGTATTGTACAAAGCTGTAATTTGTGCAGATGATTTTTTTATGCCCAGTTCTCCAAAATCAATAGTAAGCTGGTAAGCAGATTTTTTTGCACCAGTAAAGTCATTGGCAGCAATGATGGTGCCGCAGCGGATGTCAACCTTTTCAAAATCCTGCCAGCTGATCATTATTTAATTATTACATCATTAATGGTTCTTTCACCCAGCGCCTCATTTACCCGTTCAATTATTTTTGCTTTCTGGTACATCAGCTCGTTTTTAAGTGCTGCTACACTGGAGGTTACGTATAATTTGCCCCCGGCTATCTCAATCTTATCGGTGTATTTGGCAATGGTTTTACCCATTATCTCTTCCCAGGCATCTTCTATCTTCATAGCCTGTATGCCGGTTTTTAAGCGGCTGCCCTTTATAAACTGCTGTATTGCATCGCCCAGTGAAAGTTGTGCCATAGGGCAAAGATAATTTTATTTGTGAAAAGCATATTGCAAGTTTAAAAGGTTCAAAGTTGTAAAGTTCAAGGTTGGGACTCTGCTGTATATAAATAGTTTGCAAATGAAAAAGTGCGAATGACTATTACATTAACTTTGAACTTTCAACTTTGAACATAGCGTTCCTTGCGATACCCCCTAAAGATCAATTAACTGGTACCCCGCCCCAAGCCCTTCCAATGCCGCTCTCAACCTTTGAGCATGTGTGTCTGTAATAAATACCTGTCCATCATTTTCCACACATACCCTTTGCAGCAGGTTCTTCATGCGTTGCTCATCTAATTTTTCAAAAATATCATCCAGCAATAGCACCGGTGCAAAACCTTTGTTCTTTTTCAAAAATTCAAACTCGGCTAATTTTAATGCAAACAGCAGGCTCTTACGCTGCCCCTGCGAAGCTGTAGTTTTAAATTCCTGCCCTTCAAGTTGAACGATGATGTCATCTTTATGTATGCCAGCATTGCTTCGTTGCAGTAAAAAATCTTTTTGCCGGTAATTGTTCAGCAGTTCGTTAAACCCTGTATCGTTTAACTGGCTTTCGTAGCGCAACTCCACTTTTTCGTTGCTGCCTGCAATTGAGCTGTATAAATCCTGCACAAGCGGTAGCAGTTCGGCACATAGTAAACTTCGCTGCTGGTAAATATAGCTCCCTGGTTGCATCAATTGATCATCCATTACTTCCAGCAGTGGCCAGTCAGTTTGCCCTGTTTCGGCAAAGCGCTTCAGCAGGCTGTTTCGCTGCAGCAATACTTTGTTGTAAGTAATCAGGTGCTGCAGGTAGGCCGGGTCGGTCTGGCTCAGTATCATGTCAATATACTTCCGCCTTTCCGCACTACTGCCGGTAACAAGTTCTGCATCATCGGGCGCTATCATCACACAGGGAAAATTGCCAATATGTTGCGAAAAGCGCTCATACTCAACGCCATTTACTGATATTTCTTTTTTACCCTGACCCCGGTACACACAAACCAGAGTATACTCATTGCCTGTGCCGCTCTGCAGCACTGTTTCCAGCCTGAAGCCGTTGCTGTTAAACTGTGCTGTTAAAGCATCTGTCTTACTGAAATAGCTTTTGGTAAAGCAGAGGTAGTAGATGGCATCCAGCAGGTTGGTTTTGCCACGGCCATTAAGTCCGCATATACCCACAATGCGCTCCCCAAAGCTGAAGGAAGCAGATTCGTAGTTTTTAAATTGTGTAATTTTGATGCTATTAAAGCGCAGCATGGCTGCAAGATAACAGGCAAATGTGATAATGTGCTAATATGCCAATGTGATAATGTGCTGATATGCTGATGGGATGATGTGCTAATTCCTTTAAGGCGGGAAGTGTTTGTTACACGTTATTACCTTCAACCTGAAAAACTTTGAACTTTTTAAACTTTAAATCTTCAACCACAACTAAATCAACCCGTAACTCAAATAACCCGCAACTAATTTCAACCCGTAACTAAATCAATCTGTAACTCAAATAACCCGCAACTAATTTCAACCCGTAACTAAATCAACCCGTTACCAAAGCTGTAAAAAGGATCGAACGAGTCAATTTCAGCCTGTAAACACTTTCTGAGGCGGAATTATCCACTTTGGTCTGGTATTTGTTAGCAAAAAATCCCATTTTAATCATTTTTTTAAGTACCTTTGCCCTCCTTTAATTTAGGGATAGTGGGATTTAATGCCTTTCTAACCTGAAAATCAAGGGATTCTGCACATTTAAACGTCTTAATTATAAATATGTCTGTAACAAAATCAGCCACTGCTAAGCGTATCAATTTCGGAAAAGTTGAGCATTTGGCAGAAACTCCGGATTTGCTCGGTATCCAGATTCAATCATTTAAAGACTTTTTCCAGTTAGAAACCACCCCCGACAAGCGTAATGTAGAGGGCCTGTTCCGTGTGTTTAAGGAAAACTTCCCTATTACTGATACCCGCAACATTTTTGTGCTGGAATTTTTAGATTATTTTGTTGATCCCCCACGCTACACCATCGAAGAGTGTATTGAAAGGGGACTTACTTATGCCGTGCCTTTAAAAGCAAAGCTGAGGTTAAGTTGTAATGATGAAGAGCACGTTGATTTTCAAACCATTGTGCAGGATGTGTTCCTGGGCAATATCCCTTACATGACACCCCGCGGTACCTTTGTTATCAATGGTGCCGAAAGGGTAGTGGTAAGCCAGTTACACCGTTCTCCTGGTGTGTTTTTTGGTCAGTCAACCCATCCAAACGGTACTAAAATCTATTCTGCCAGGGTTATCCCTTTTAAAGGTGCCTGGATGGAATTTGCTACAGATATTAATAATGTAATGTATGCGTACATCGATCGTAAGAAGAAATTCCCGGTTACTACGCTGCTGCGCTCAATAGGTTTTGAAACTGACAAGGACATACTGGAACTGTTTGGTATGGCTGATGAAGTAAAAGCCGATAAAAAAACACTGGCTGAATTTGTTGGCAAGCGCCTGGCTGCACGTGTACTGCGTACATGGGTAGAAGATTTTGTGGATGAGGATACCGGTGAAGTAGTATCGCTTGAGCGTAACGAAGTAGTGCTTGAGCGTGACACTTATCTTGATGAAGAAAATATCCAGATGATTGTGGATATGGAAGTGAAGAGCGTTTTCATTCAAAAAGAAGAAGTGAGCGGCGACTATGCCATCATTTACAATACCTTAAATAAAGATACCAGCAATAGTGAACTGGAAGCGGTACAGCACATCTACAAGCAATTGCGTGGTGCTGATGCCCCTGATAACGAAACTGCCCGTGGCATTATTGTCAAGCTGTTTTTCAGCGTTTAGCGCTACGACCTTGGTGAAGTGGGCCGCTACAAAATTAACCGCAGGCTGGGTATGGAGTATCCTTTAACCAAAAAGGTACTTACTAAAGAAGACATTATTTCCATCATTAAATACCTTGTACTGTTAACCAACGGTAAAAGTGAGGTGGATGATATCGATCACCTGAGCAACCGCCGTGTACGTACCGTAGGCGAGCAGTTGTATGCACAGTTTGGCGTGGGTCTTGCCCGTATGGCACGTACCATCCGTGAGCGTATGAACGTACGTGACAACGAGGTGTTTACCCCGGTTGACCTGATTAATGCAAGAACACTGTCATCAGTTATCAACTCTTTCTTTGGTACATCGCAGTTATCCCAGTTTCTTGATCAAACCAACCCGCTTTCTGAAATTACACACAAACGCCGTATCTCCGCACTGGGGCCCGGTGGTTTGAGCAGGGAAAGGGCAGGTTTTGAGGTGCGTGACGTACACTACAGCCATTACGGCCGCCTGTGTACTATCGAAACACCAGAAGGACCAAACATTGGTTTGATTTCCACACTTTGCGTACATGCCAAAATTAACGATATGGGCTTTATTGAAACCCCGTACCGTAAAGTGGATAATGGTAAGGTGGACATGAAAAAAATCACCTTCCTGAGTGCGGAAGAAGAGGACAGCAAAAAGATTGCCCAGGCCAATATCCTGATGGATGAGAAAGGCAATTTTACGGAAGATAAGATTAAGAGCCGCCAGACTGGTGACTTCCCGATATTAGAAAAAGCTGAAGTGGAATTTATGGACGTGGCACCTAACCAGATTGTTGGTTTGAGTGCTTCGCTGATTCCCTTTTTGGAGCATGATGATGCCAACCGTGCATTGATGGGTTCGAACATGCAACGCCAGGCAGTACCGCTGATTCGCCCGCAGGCACCCATTGTTGGTACCGGGCTGGAAGGCAAAGCTGCCAGGGATGCAAGGATTCAGGTACATGCCGAGGGTGATGGTGTGGTGGAGTTTGTGGATGCAAACGAAATTCATGTACGCTACAAGCGGAACGAAACGCAGCAATTGGTTAGTTTTGAAGATGACCTGAGGGTGTATAAGCTTACCAAGTTTATACGCACCAACCAGGAAACCTGTATTAACCTGCGCCCTGCTGTAACAAAAGGACAGAAAGTAACGGAAGGCGACTTTCTTACTGAAGGATATGCTACTAAAGATGGTGAACTGGCGCTTGGCCGTAACCTTAAAGTGGCCTTTATGCCATGGAAGGGGTACAACTTTGAGGATGCCATTGTTATCAGCGAAAAAGTGGCTCGTGAAGATTTGTTTACTTCTATCCACATCAGTGAGTTTGAACTGGAAGTACGTGATACTAAACTGGGTGAAGAAGAACTGACGCCGGATATTCCGAATGTGAGCGAAGAAGCCACCAAGGATCTGGATCAGAACGGCATCATCCGCATAGGTGCACATATTAAGGAAGGCGATATCATCATTGGTAAGATTACACCAAAAGGTGAGAGCGATCCTACACCGGAAGAAAAACTGCTGCGTGCCATCTTTGGCGACAAGGCTGGTGATGCAAAAGATGCCTCTATGAAGGCACCGAGCGGTACCGAAGGTGTGGTGATTAACAAGAAATTGTTTCAGCGTGCAAAGAAAGATAAGAATGCCAAAGTAAGGGAAAAAGCTGCTTTGGAGAAGATTGAAAGAACACACGAAAAGAACGAAGGTGATATCAAAGAGTTACTGCTGAACAAACTGCAGACACTGTTGAAAGACAGGGTTAGCACAGGTGTAAGCAATAATTTTGGTGAAATGCTGATTGGCAAGGATGCAAAATTCAATGCCAAAAACCTTTCTAATATCGATTACCTTAATGTGAACCCACTGGGCTGGACGGGTGATGCAAAAACGGATGATTTAATCAACATCCTGCTGCATAACTACACCATCCGTTACAACGAAGAGCTGGGCCGTTACAAGCGGGAGAAATTCAACATCTCTATTGGTGATGAATTACCTGCTGGTGTGCTGAAGCTGGCCAAAGTTTACCTCGCCGTAAAGCGTAAGCTTAAAGTGGGAGATAAGATGGCAGGCCGCCACGGTAACAAGGGTATTGTTGCAAAGATTGTACGTGCAGAAGATATGCCGTTCCTGGAAGATGGAACACCGGTTGATATCGTATTGAATCCGCTGGGTGTACCAAGCCGTATGAACCTGGGACAGATTTACGAAACTGTACTGGGCTGGGCTGGTGAAAAACTGGGCTGCCGCTTTGCTACGCCGATTTTTGATGGTGCTTCTGTAGAAGAAATTGCCAATCATATTACCGATGCGGGCTTACCAAGCTTTGGACATACTTACCTGTATGATGGTGAAACGGGCGACCGTTTTGACCAGAAGGCAACAGTTGGTATTATCTATATGATTAAACTGCACCACATGGTGGATGATAAGATGCACGCCCGTTCTATCGGACCGTACAGCTTGATTACACAACAGCCATTGGGTGGTAAGGCACAGTTTGGTGGTCAGCGTTTTGGAGAGATGGAGGTATGGGCACTGGAAGCTTATGGTGCGGCCAACATCCTGCAGGAGCTGCTTACCCTTAAATCTGATGACATCATCGGCAGGGCCAAAACATACGAAGCAATCGTTAAAGGCGATAACATACCTAAAGCCGGTATACCAGAATCGTTCAACGTACTGGTGCATGAGCTGAGGGGGCTTGGTTTGGACTTACAGTTTGAGTGATCAAATGCGATGCAATAATATTTCAAGGCTGTCTGCAAAGGCAGCCTTTTTTGTTTAGGGAATAGTATCGCAATGGACGCAAAGAACCGCAGGGGAGCAAAGTTTTTTTGGGTGCATTTATTTTCACTGGTGAGTGAGGATACTCACCAGGGCAGTGGCAATAAAAATCCCCCGCAGGGGCAGGGGCATTTTATTACAAATATAACAAGAGACATTTTTTACAGTTTACCACTTACACTCACTACCATTTCATCACTCATCTGGCCGGTTTCTTCATCGTGGTCAATATATATGGCTTTGTACTTCCACAGTGCGGCCTGGCCGGCAGGCGGCAGCGGGTATGTGTCTAAGTAATCGGGCTGTGTGTCGGTAGCTAAGTAGCTGTAGCCCTTGCCATCGCTTCTGTCGGCATAAATATGTATGCCCTGCATGCCCTGTTTTTTCCATTTAATATTGGGGCGGCCGGCCTGCATTTCGTACCCCAGCACAGGCTTCATATCGGCCATTACTTTTGCCGTTGCCTCACCAATAATACCAAGGTCTTTACCAATGGCCTCATTATAAGCTTCCTTGCTTTTGATACCCCCTACCAGTTTTGCAGCCCGGCCAAAAATATCGGCCACAGCAGTATGCGGCAGTGCAGGAGTAACCGGCGCCAGCGGTATGGGGCCAATGGGCGCATTGTCTTTACTGCCACTGCGCAGCAGGTTTTTGTAAGCCGTAGCCTGCTTGGTGTATTTGCGGAATTTTTCGATGTCGCCAATAATAAAGGCAAAGTTTTCCGCATCCTGTTTTACACTGGTAAGGGTAGCTTCCGGTAATTGTAAAGCATCCTTGTAGTTGGGTAACTTGGCTGCCAGGTTGTTCAGCCATTGCATTTTGCCCGGGTCGCTTGCGGGCAAATAAAATGTACTCATTTTTAAAAGTTTTTATAGTGAAAAAATTATACGTCAAAATAAATAAAGGATTCAATACGCCAGTGTTTACATTTTGTTAAACCATTGTTTTAAAAATGTTAAAATCAGTTTGCCAAAAAAGCAACTGTATCCGGCAAGGGCTCAAAAAAATTTTTCGGCAACTGGATACTTTGTTGCAATGATTGAAGCAAATGATCCGGTAAGTAAATACTATTCTGAAACGGCTGCAGAAGATGCCGCAGAAGCTGATGAATTTTCTTTAAGCATTGCGGAAAATGCCGCAGGAGCTGAGGAACTTTCTTCAGGCATTAAAGAGGATTCTTCAGGAGTTAAAGAACTTTCTTTAGACATTACAGAGGATTCATCAGGGGCTGAGTAACTTTCTTTAAGCATTACAGAGGATTCATCAGGGGCTGAGGAACTTTCTTTAAGCATTGCGGAAGATTCTTCAGGAGTTAAAGAACTTTCTTCAGGCATTACGGAAGACGCTGCGGGGGGCTGCAGCTATGAGGGTAATTGTCTTTACAGAATTTTAAGGATTGATAAGATACACAGGGAGGTTTGTGCTGCTTTGGAGATATTTTATTAAAGGAGTAATTGATTGTAGCATCTCTGCACCCATCTTCGCAATCCTGCCCATCTTGCTCATTCCCTTAATCATGTCAAGACAATATAGTGCTGACACACGGAGAGCAGCGAAGAAGGTAGCGAAGAACGACCGAAAATCTAAGGAGAACGGGGAATTAAAAATGGTAAATCAAAACAGGGCTAAGCGTTATATTGTTTAGTTCGTTTGTGGAAACGAGGTAATATGCTCTTGTTTTAATACCCAGTTCAAGTTTTGTATCAATGTACTTTGAGTACTGAATGCCTATGAATGCGCCGCCTTCTTCAAGTTTACTATTTTTGTAATTTCGTTCTTCAAATGACACTCCACCGTTCACAAAATCCCCTATATCTATTTCCTGTTGATTACTTCTTAAATAAAACAGGCCAAGCTGGTATTTGAATACAGGGGCTTTTTTGCAAAAATCCCTTTCATAATACAACTGAAAAAATTTATCAATATGTTTTATGTTCCAATCAATGATACCCACACTAATAAATCTGCCCGGGTAATTAATTTTTTTACTGTTTACAGATCTGGCAAATGCCATCCCTAAGCTGGAATGCGTAGAAATTTTATATTTCAGCTCGGCTCCGCCAATGGTGCCAATAAAATTCTTTTTATAGAATTTTGCTGTAGCAGGCCCTCCTGGTTCGCCATAATCAGAACTGCTTACAAAAAAATTGCCATTCAAACCGTAATGTAATTCTGCCGAAAATCTCTTTACCCTTTGAGCGAATAAAGGGAAGCTTGTGCAGAAAAGGCAAGTAATTAATAATAAACGAGCTATCATATTCTTCGTAGTTAAAGTTTCTCAATATTGAGTGAAGGTAAAACTAAAGGACTTGTTCCGGTTTAAAAACAGGAAAAATCCTGTTTTTTATACCAACATTTTTTAGTACACACTATAAACTGACCGTGAAACCCTGCTGGATTGCCGGGTGCAATTATGTAAAGGCAATTTGCTTTTAGAGCGCTGCTGGTATGGCTTCGGGCTGTTTGGGCTGCATTAGCCGCCTGGGTTTCGCAGTGAGTTTATAATGGATTGGGGTTGGTTAGGCGAAAACTCCAGCGAAACGATAAATACTTTAAGGCTGTCTGAAAAGGCAGCCTTTTTTATGTGTGGGTGGTTTCGGCAAGGTAACTATGGTAGCTTATTGGTTACAGGCTGTAGCCAGGCAAAGGGTAGCAGTGCTTTTATACTTTTAAGATACTGCGGAGAGCGGGGTATAAGGCTATTTATCTTTTAATTTTTTCTTTTCAATATCCTTATCGGCCGATTTTACCCTGCGTTCCAATTTTTTAATATCTTCTTCGGCAGGCAGTTGCTCTGGCTTTATACCGCTTTTACCCAGTAAGGCCCTCACATCCTGATTGTTTTTTACATGCTCATTGGTAATGTTGTTTTCTCCCTTCAAGTCGTTTTTCTTTACATTAAAGTTGGTAATTTCTGTAGCCAGTTGCTTTGCAGTAATGGTGATAGTGGGCAGAAAGTCGGCTAAGGGCCTGTTTTCGGCAATGCCTAATTTACGTTTCATGGCACTTGTATTATGGCCGCCAAATAAAGCCCAATCGCCTTCACTTCTTATAAGAGCAAAGCCCTTATTATCTACCCCTCTTTCATAAATATTTTTGGATAATTCTGTTTCTGTAGCAGCCAGTTTTTCCCTTGCCTGCAACCGTTCCATTAACTGGATACGTTCTTACAATAATTCCTGCTTACGGGTTTGTATGGCAAAATAACTTTGTGCAAAAGCAATCTGCTCTTTCTTAGGGTCGCCATTTTGAGCAATCAGATAACAGGCATACCTCGTGAGCATAATGTCGGGTACTTCCTTAGATGCACCCTTGGGCATGGGTATCGTTTTGTTGACGTCAACGAAATGATCGAAAACCGCTTCACCAGTGGTTTGGCAAATTTCTTTTGCCTTGTCAACTGCATTTAAAAAATTACGCCAATCGGCATAGCCCAGCAATTCCTGCAATTCACGGGCAAGCCAGTAATCTACTCCATCTTGTTCGTAAGCATATTCCTCAAATGATTTATTGAGTTTTGCTATCGTTTCTTTTTCCATTTACTTTATTTAATAAATTTTACCTCGTAACCGTATTAAAGTTCCGGGTTATCATCGGGCAAGGCATCCGGACAGCAGCTTTTTTATACTTTTAAGTTTCTACGTGTAGCGGGGCGTTCGGCATTTTACTCTGTCAATTATGTTGTTTGTCATGACAAGATTTGCATACTGAAACAAGCCATTCGATTGGTTCTTTACCAATATTGTATTTTGCGTATTTTTTGTGATGAACCTGTGTCGCACGACCACCACAATATAAACAACGCCAATTATCTCGTCTAAGAACAACATACCGTTTGCGTTTCCATGCTTCCGATTTTAGATAGTCGTTTCGGTAATAGTCTCTACGCTGTTTTCGTTTTATTTCAAATAGCCAACGATTAAACACCGCTACGGCTATTGCAATAATTAGTAAAATTAAAACCTTAAAATTCATGATACTAAAATGTGTCTTTTCGTTTTAATCTAACAGTGTTTTGAACCATTTCGCAAATTTTTCTCTGTCAGTCGAATAAACACGACCTTATACGAAAGATATGTTAATTACCGAATACAGCCTATTTCTTTTCCAGCAGTTTGTACCGTTCCTTCATCTTTACCCCCCTGCCAAATTTCAATGTTTCATTTTTGTTGTTCATCAAA
>JANMDL010000077.1:0-1910 GCA_031376295.1 Chitinophagales bacterium | reverse complement strand
TTATTAAGCTTGTTTGCAAACATGTGGTTTTGATCTCTGTGATGTTCTTCATCTATTCTGACTTTTAATATTACATCTTTTAATTTTACATTTTCATTTAGTCCATAATAATCTAATGCTACTTTAGGTGCTTTTGTGTTTAATCTTTCGTTTTCGGTTACTTGTTTTAAATATTCGCTATAACTATGAACTGCGGCTTCTTCTAAATATCCGACAGTCCTGTGTGCTGTTTCGCTTGAGATTAAATATATTAAAGTATAAATTGCATAAAAAAATACTTGAGCTATAACTATTAAAATTCTTTCTGCAATATTTGGTCTCGCCACATGAACGAAAATCATCAAGTGCATTCTTTCGTTTTCAGCTTCTTCTAATAGTTTTTTTATAAAACCGCGATCGTCTTTCATTTGCCTCAATGATTTTAAATGTTGAAATAGCCCCCCAACCATTCCAGGAACTGCGGCTATTGTTTCAAGTACAACTGCTCTGTGCCCATATCTTTGTCTAAAAAATACATCGGCAAATTTAACGGCAAACTTTACAAGAAAAATAGCGATTTTGTCTTTTGTATTTGAAACTCTATGGTGATAGTGCATAGAGTGGGAATCGTGTTTTGGTATATCACTTAGTATTTTTTCCTCGTGTATGCTCATAAATTAATTATACAACATTTATTTTTTAAATTAATATTTTGTTTTTTTATATTTTTATTGTATATTTTTTCTGTGTCCAACTCTCCAAAAAAGGAGGAGAGAAATGAGGTACCTTTTATTTTTTTTGGCTTCTCTTTTTGGAGGAGTCGTTTCGGTTGATTTGGTAGCTTGGTATGAAACTGAGAATACTCTCGACCAAGGTGCCCAAATAACAGCTTATGTACTAGGTGGGATCGCTGGCTTTTTGTCAGCACCAGCGATCCTTCTTTTCATAATCTTTTGCCTAAGAGAATTAGGCATAGAAGTTCTGAAGAGAGGAAGTCACTTCTCTTCTTGACCCAAATTACCCGAGTGTTAAAAATTGTTAAAAAACAAAAACATCCGGGTCTTGTCCAAGTATTTAATTTTTTAAGATTTAATATTTAGATAAGACTATTTTATTTGGGAAAGTATTGTTTGCCTGATTGAGTTGATTGGAATAGAAAAACTAATATTACTCGAACCTATTACTGTTGCCACATTTACTCCAATAACATTGCCATCAAGATCAAGAAGTGGGCCACCGGAATTCCCTGGGTTAATAGCCGTGTCTGTTTGAATAACATTTTTTAACTCCTCAACTTGTTGATTGCTACCTTGAGCGGTTATTGATCTATTAAGACCAGAAATAATTCCAACCGAAACTGAATTATTGTATTCACCAAGAGCATTTCCAATCGCAACTACTGTTTGACCCAATTTGAGCGTATTTGAATCGCCAAATTTAATACTCGGATAATTTGTTCCATTTATTTTTATAATAGCAACATCACTTTCCTTATCTTTGTATATTACTGTCGCTATTTTTTGTTCACCATTTGAAAGTAACACAGTGTAATCTGCTTTATCGTCGTACACAACGTGTTTGTTTGTAACAATGTAGCCATTTGCATTTACGATAAATCCAGTTCCTGCTCCAATTTTCTTTTTTTCAACTCCTTTTTGTTGATATACAGGAACTTGCAAAGAAAAATCTTTAAATAGCGGGTCGTTTCCAAAAGGATTTTGGTAGGCAATTTCTAGTTTTGGCACATCTTTTGTAATAACAATAGAAACAACAGCAGGCCCAGCTTTTGAGACAGTAGATGTTAGAAGTTCGTCTTGAGATTTTTTGACTATTTTTTGTCTACTCTTAACTTCTTTTAAGGAAATTGTATTTTTTTGCTCTATGTCGCTTGTTTTTGCAATGGATTCTTCAAGTGAGCTTATTTCTTTTTG
>JANMDL010000382.1:0-3018 GCA_031376295.1 Chitinophagales bacterium | reverse complement strand
TACTTAATGTAGCGGAAGTCTGCGCCTGGTTTAACCCCCAGTAAAACTTCATAAATGAGGTTTATAACATTTTCAACATCATTCTTGTGTACGGTTTCTACCGTGGTGTGCATGTATTTTAAGGGCAGGGAAATGAGCGCTGAGGCCACCCCTTCGGCAGAATAAGCGAATGAATCCGTATCTGTTCCGGTAGACCGGGAAACCGCCTGGCGCTGGAAGGAGATTTTTTTCTTTTGGGCAACTTCAATAATCATTTTTAGCACGTTGTTCTGCACGGCCGGGCCATAACAAACCACCGGACCCAATCCGCATTTCAGATTACCGCTCTCCTTCTTATTATACATAGGCGATTGGGTATCGTGGGTTACATCCGTTACAATAGCAATATCCGGCTTTATCCGGCGGGCAATCATTTCAGCACCCCTCAGGCCAATTTCTTCCTGCACGGCATTTACCACATACAGGCCATAAGGCAGTTTCTTTTTGTTTTCTTTCAGCAGCCGGGCCACTTCTGCAATCATAAATCCGCCTATCCGGTTATCAAAAGCCCGGCCAATGAGGTAGTCATGCGCCAGTTCTTCATACCCATCCTCATAAGTGGCTACAGCACCAATATGAATGCCCAGCGCTTCTACTTCCTTTTTGTTTCTTGCGCCGCAATCCAAAAATAAATTATCCACTTTAGGATTTGGCTCCTTTGATTCGGTGTTACCCAACCGGGTGTGTATGGCCGGCCACCCAAACACCGCTTTAACCGGGCCTTTTTTGCCATGTATCCATACCCGCTTGGCAGGCGCCACCTGGTGATCAACTCCCCCATTGCGCTTTAAATAAATAAGTCCTTCGGGGGTAATATAATTTACAAACCAGCTTATTTCATCAGCATGTGCCTCTATCACCACTTTAAAAGCAGCACCGGGGTTCACTATAGCGGCAGCCGAACCATAAGGATCCGTAAAAAAACTATCGGTATATTGTTTAATGTATTCTAACCAAATTTTTTGTCCGCCACTTTCAAAACCAGTTGGAGAAGCGGTATTGATGTACTTTTCTAAAAAATCATAAGAAGCCGAACCAATGATGCTTTTTGCAGCCTTACTTTTTGCCATTTGCTTATTTATTTATAATGAAACTACAACAAAATAACTAAATACTTACCAAAGCTGTAAACAGGGCCGATAAAATCATCAACCCATCCACCAGGAAAAAATAGAAAAAATAATTGCGGTATTGCGGTGCTGTCCTGTATAAAATTATAGCAGTAAACTGCACCATACCAAACGCCAGCAATAAGTACAAAGAAGGTTTTGATTGAAATAACAATACTGTTAATACCCCAAATGCCGCAACCAGCAGGTAAAAGAGTAAGTTGGCTGCCTGTGAGCTGATATCTGTTGCCAGGCTGTGCAGCCCTTTCACTTTATCCACTGCCACATCTCTGAGGTCGAAAATGAGACATAACTGCATCATAAAACAAAAACGGTGTGCAATAAAAATATATTCAACCTTACCCAATACAGACCCGGATTGCTGTACGGGCAGAAAAGCAGTTACATATGTCCAGGTTAGCGCAAGCAGCAGGGTTTTTAAAAAACCAACACTTCGTATCTTTTTAAAAAAAGGCAAAGGCATTAACGGCAGCGAATAAAGGGCTGTACAGGCAAAAGCAATAACCAGCCATGGCAGCAGTGGCTGCAGGTGAAACATAGTGTACACAATTACTGCAGCAGACAGGGCGATAAACAGTACCGCATCTGTATTGGTTCTTAGTACACTTTTAACTGATGGAAGACCCCTGACAAATACCACACCGGCAAGCAGGTGAAAATTATAACTGCATACGGTTGCAGCAAAAACAAAAAGGTAAAAAATAATATCGTGTGTTAGCCCGGGCAGTATATCAATCGTTTGAAAACATAAGGCTGCTGCGCAAAAGGCGGCAAATATACTGTGGGAAAAGATAAAATTGAGGAGTTTCAATTTTTACAGCCGGTAATCAGCACCGGAGTTTCTGTGCGTATTATATTGCTTTTGTTTTTGGCAAAATCGGTTACATATAATTCATAATAAGCAGTATCGGTACGTGCCGTAGCCGACCCGCCCAGTTTGCATTTGATATAATCGAATAAATTGATAACAATATCGGCTTCAAATTTTTTGGTGCCGGCCGTTTGTATATCAGGCAAAAATGCAGAATCCAATGTATTGCGCAGCAGGTTTTTTATATAAACCCTTGAGGTATCGCTGCCTGGCTTAAACCCAATATCACCCTCAGCATCAGTAACCCTGATGGTAAGTATGGGAGAAGCATTAAAATTCGGGTTATTACTCGCAGTAATATTAGGAGAAACCGATTTAAATGATATCTGCGGAGAAGTGGTAAATTTATTCTTTGAACAGGCCGTTAATGCCAGTACCGCTGCAATTATTATCAGAATGTTACGCATCTTTGTGAATTATACGTCAAATTTAACGATAGAAATTGAATAGTACTGTTAAAAATAACGGTCCGGGGCATAAAATTTTTTCTGCTACAGCCCAAAGCTTCCTGCCACTGGCACTGGAAATATTTCAATTTCAGTACGAATACAATCCCGTTTACCAGCAATACTGCAGGCTGGTACACTGCGATGCAGCGGCTGTAAACACCCTGGAGCAGATACCTTTTCTGCCCATTTCCTTCTTTAAAACACATACGATAAAGACTGATAGTTTTGAGGCAGAACTGTGTTTTGAGAGCAGCGGTACAACCCAAACCATCCCCAGCAGGCACTTTGTAAAGGATGCCGCATTGTACCGGCAATCTTTTGAAATGGCTTTTGAAAAATTTTACGGTCAGCCGCATAACTGGTGTATCATTGGCCTGCTGCCCTCTTATATTGAAAATGGCAACTCCTCATTGGTATACATGGTGAACCAGCTTATTAAAAAAAGTAAAAATCCCCTGAGTAATTTTTACCTGTACGATACGGTACAACTGCACAATATACTGATGCACAACGAAATACTGAGGCAACC
>JANMDL010000962.1:0-3627 GCA_031376295.1 Chitinophagales bacterium | reverse complement strand
CCATTTTTGTAAATGCTGAAATGGTAAAGCAGGGGCTGGCCCTTATTGAAACCATACCGCCCAATGTAAAGTATGTAGATTTATTTTACCGGCTGCAGATGGAGGCAAGAGAGGGGAAGAAGGGTATGTGGGGTGAGAAATGAGTTAACAGTGTAACAGATGACAGTTGACTGAAATTACCAGCTCACCTGTAACTAAGATTTTACATGAGTATATTTTTTTAAAATAAATTACTGAAACTACAAGATGTTACACTTCATACTTTTATAGCAGATGAAATATTTTCTCTTAATATTACTACTATCGTTAAATGCCTGTGGCGGCACTAAAAAAGATGGTATAGTATATATCTGTATAAGTGGCGCAGCATATGCTTATCATAATACAAAATATTGCAGAGGCTTTAGGCAGTGTACTCACAAGGTAAGGGAGGTACCCATAGATTCGGCCATAAATTACTACCATAGAAAACAATGCGGGTATTGTTATTAAAAAAAATCACTCAATTCCTTTGCAGCCATGTCTTTGCCCGTAACTATTCTACTTTATTATATTGATTTAAAACGACAAGGCAGATGTGTGGCGGTAACGTATATTAAGCCTCATCCCTATCCCTTCTCCGCCCGGAGAAGGGCAACAGCGAAGACTAAAAAGAAGTCCGACCCGAAGACTTCGCTTCACTCTTCGAGGCATCCTCTCCTCCAGAAGAGGAACGAGGTGAGGCTAAATAAATAGCGTTTACAAATTGGCGAAATATCCATACAGATAACTGCAGTACGAATCTATACAGCGGCTTTCTTTATTTACACAATTATTGTATTGATGTATTCAGCCCCGGAGTGTAAGCATACAATGATAAATTATATGCACATAGCGGTACTATTGATTCAAACAGCCGTCATTTGTATTCATACCGTAGCTGTGTGCATTTATACAGCCATTGTCTTTATACATATTGCAATTATGTTTACACATATTGCGGTAATATGAGTGAAGCTTTCCGCTCTTTCATTCGGAAAATTTAACATTTCGTTTATCATTTCCGGTCACTTGACTAGTTTTTTGAATTGAAAAAATCTTTATAAAAAACACGTTGTCAATGCTTTAACAATTTTTTAGCAGCCAAAATTTGGAAAGGGGGTACTGGCCAACGTTATATTTGTTTCAGTTGCTATAAAACCAGCAATCCAAATAGTATGAAACAAAAGAATCAGGTGGTACTCAACCTGCAGGGCTTAACCGTACCCGACAAAATCGAAAAAGCCGGGGGTTTTATCAAGGCCATAACCGGCAATGCCAACTTCCCCCACCCCGGGCGACTTGTTAGTTAAAACAGGTGCTGTGGCCGACAAATTACAACACTCCTACACAGATGCGCTTGATGTAAGAAGCATTTCTGTAACCAAAACGGCCATTATGAACCAGGATGAAACTGCCTTTGACAGCGAGGTTACTGCGCTGGGCCGTTATGTGGAAGTGGAAAGCAAGGGTGATGAAGCCAAAATTAAAAGTGCCGGCATAGACATTAAAGCAGCGGCCGCTCCCATCGGTACACCGCAAAGACCGGAAAGCATAAAAGCTGCTGAAGGGCTTAAAAATGGCAGTGTTGACCTTAAATGGAAAGCGGTAAAGGGTGCCCGCAGTTATGTAGTGCGCATCACGTCTACCATCGCCGATGCTGGTAGCTGGAAGCAGGTGCTGGTGGTAACCAAGGCTGCCGCTACCATCGAAAGTTTAATGAGCGGCTCACAATACTGATTTCAGGCTGCAGCGGTTGGTGCTGCCGGCCAGGGGCCATGGAGTGATCCTGCTACCAAGGTGGCTCCGTAAAAAACGTGGATTAAAAAGGGCGGCTGAGGGGCCGCCTTTTTTTACATTAAACATAGGGTTTTACCAAGATAAAAGCTTGTTCCTTTACTGAACTAAACCAAGGCAGGTAATTACTTAACATTCTGGCAACTCCAGCAAATTATCTGTCTTTGTACCATCAGGCTTAGTTCTTACGTATTTGGTTCCTTTATCTGTTTCCCTTGCTTCAAGTTCCGCCTTATTGCCATAAGCATCTTTTACATAGGCGCTATTGACAGGAACTTTTACCCAATTGTACATCTCCACCCTGGTCATCCTTCCGGTTGCATTTGTGCTTTCATCTTTCCAACCCAGTACACTAATTGCCACGTGAGGATTTTCATGATTGCCCGCATCCTTTTTGATACAAATGATTCTGATTGACATAAGTAATTATTTAAAAATTAAAACGGCTCTTTGTTAAGCCCTTGCAAACATAGGCATAGCGGGATGCCGGAAAAACCTGTATAAGTACAGAAAAACACGGTATTTATTAATCCCGGTTATTATTTATCCCACACCACCCTGAAGCCGATATAGGGTTTTCGGGCTGCCGGGTCTTCGCTGCTGCGGTAAGTGATGCGGAGCTGGTTGTCTTCGGGGTCGGGTTTTACATGGCTGGCATAGTGGCCGCCACGTACAACTTTTTGGCGGCTACTGCTGTCAGTAATTTGCGGATTATTTTGTAAACTTGACGAATAAGATGCATACCAGTCGGCACACCATTCTGCTGCATTGCCACTCATATCATGTAATTTTAATTTACCTCCGCATTTTTGAGCTACCGGGTGAGCTTTACCTGCTGAATTGGTTTCGTAATAACCAACCTTATTAATGTTATTGCCACCACTGTACCTGTCAGTTTCATCTCCATTTTTGTATGCAGCATACTCCCACTCTGCCTCAGTAGGCAGCCTGCCACCAATCCATTTACAATAGTCTGTAGCTTCCTGCCAGGTAATATTAACTACAGGGCAATCTTCCGTAAAAGCATAGTCTGGTGGTAATGGCATAGGGAGTTGCATACTATCGCAGTATTGCCTGTACTGAGCAACGCTTACTTCAGTAGAGCTGATGGTAAACGGCTTTACGGTTACGGCATGCGCAGGCATATCAGCAGCCCTGCCGCTGTGTGCGCCCATAATAAAGCTGCCGCCTGGCAATGTTACCTTTTCGTTTTTATGCGGCAGGCATATTTGCGTAATACCCCAAATAATTGCCACAGCAGCAACAGTAACAGATCCCCCCAATGTCAGCACCCTTGCCCAGTTAATAGTCCACCAGATGTTTCTGGATACCTGTTGATAATTGCCATTTACAAAAATCGGGTGATACTGGTGCAAGGCAGCATCCTGCAGAATCTCCTGCTCCGTTTTACCAAGCAACAACTTAATCTCCCGTGCTACCTTAGCGGGGTCATGATTCCATTTCAGATAGGCAACACCATCAGCTAATTTATTCCTCAACACATCAGCACCCAAGAGCACCGGCAACATATACACCCTGGGCGCATACTGTGCCATACGCAGCCTGATGGCGGCCCATTCAATCCTTGTATATTTCTTTTTAAAATACTCCTTTGAAATGAGCACTACTGCATACCGTGCCTTTTGGGCATATACCACTGCCAGTTGCATAGCCAGGGGTTTCCCCCACGTTTCAACAGTGTGTTCAGGATAATAATATACCTCACTGATACCTTCCATTTTTAAAGCTAGCTTTAATGCAATGGCCGCATTATGGTCTTCTTCAGCAAAAGAAAGGGCTACATCGTATTTG
>JANMDL010000959.1:0-2246 GCA_031376295.1 Chitinophagales bacterium | reverse complement strand
AAGGTAGTGGTACTTACACTGGCTGATATTAAAAACCTGCTTACCGGTGGTGGTACCAAGGGCTGGAAATTAGACCCTGCTGCAGGTGCCAATGCCATTATTGTAGGAACTGAGGCCAACCCTTCACAGTATTTTGCGGGTGGCCCGATAGATTTTAACTGCCAGTCAGATGATGTGTACACTTTTTCAATAGCCGATAAAATTACCTACAACGCAAATGGTGCAACTTTCAACGGCGGTAATATAGCGCCCAATTACAATTGCGGTTCCGACAGGTCTTACAGCAATATCGCTTACACATTTGGTGCTACCACAGGCGGTGTGGCAGGGTTGGCAACATTGCAACTGCCTTCTGCTCCACCAGCTATTTTTGTTGGTACTACAGATGTGCCCGACAACACTTACCGCATTATTGAAATCAGTGCTACGAAAATGACACTTAGGGCTGGTAATGGATCCGGTACGGTTTTTCAATTCAAATTTATCCCACAATAAATAAAAAAATCATGTTTACAATAATCAATAAAAAAAGCATTATGTTCTACATTCTTGCATTTTTCTTACTGGCTTGTACAGAGAAAAAAGATATACCAGTTGCAGCACCTGCATTGCCTGTAACGGATCTTAACTGGAAGTTTGAGGCAACGCCTGTTTGGGAAGATAATTTTTCAACAGGCAGTACCGCAGATGCTTCTAAATGGACATTTGAAACCGGCGGCAGCGGATGGGGCAACAACGAACTGCAGTTTTATACAAGCGGCGCCAACTCCACCATTTCCGGTGGTAACCTTTCCATCACAGCCAAAAAAGAAAATTTTTCCGGCAGGGAATACACTTCTTCCCGTATGATATCAAAAGATAAAGGCGACTGGCTGTATGGCCGTTTTGAGGTAAGGGCAAAATTGCCAAGGGGCAGGGGAACCTGGCCGGCAATATGGATGCTCTCCAGCGAAAATACTTATGGCACCTGGCCCGCTTCCGGCGAAATTGACATTATGGAACATGTTGGGTATGATGTTAACAAAGTTCACAGCAGTGTGCATACATCAGCGTATAACCATACACGCAATACACAGCGCACAAGCAGTAAGATAATACCCGATGCTACAGATTCTTTTCATACCTACAGAATTGACTGGACACCTTATGCCATCAGGAGTTATATTGACGGGGTACAGTACTTTGAATTTATCAACGAGGGAAAAGGTTTTTCTGTATGGCCCTTCGACAAAAAGCAGCACCTGATTCTGAATGTGGCCGTTGGCGGCAACTGGGGTGGTGTGCAGGGAGTTGACAATACCATTTTTCCTGCCACTTTAATGGTGGACTATGTGAAAGTGTATAAAATGATTCCGCAATAAATAATCCGTAGTCCTGTTGCCGGATGCGGCATGTATCAATAATACTTTAATAAGCAGTAAACGATTGCAATAACTGCTGATAAATTTTTTATATGAAAAAGTTCTATAGTTTTCTTTCTGCTTTGTTCTTATCTGTGATATGTTTTGCGCAGTTGCCTTCATTGCCATTGGACTTTGAATCAGCAACAGCGAATTATACATTTACAGATTTTGGTGGTGGTGCAAGTGTAAAGATTGCCAACCCACAGGTTTCCGGCATTAATACCAGTGCCAATGTTGCCAGAATGATCAAAAGTTCGGGAGAGGTATATGGCGGAAGCTGGATAGGCCTTGCTGCTCCTATTGACTTTTCGGTGAACAAAACATTCAAAGTAAAAGTGTATTCACCACGGGCGGGTGCAAAATTGTTACTGAAAGTGGAGAACCAGACCAATGCCAGCATCAACTTTGAAAAAGAGGCTGTAACATCAGTAGCCAATACCTGGGAAGACCTGACATTTGATTACAGCACTATTAACACTGCCAACCAGTACCAGAAAATGGTTTTCATTTTTGATAATGGTACAATGGGTGATGGCTCAGCCAATTTTACCTTTTTGTTTGACGATGTAAGGTTGGTGGCTTCAGGTGGTGGCGGTCTCACACAAATGAACCTGCCCGTAACATTTGACGATGTTACGGTTAATTACGGGCTTGTTGGTTTTGGTGGTGCTGAGCAATCAACTATTGTAACCGATCCAACACTGGCCTCCAATAAAGTAGCCAAAGTAATTAAAACTAATACTGCCGAGCTTTGGGCAGGCACAACGGTTACAGCACTAAATGGTGTAATTCAAACCGGTTTCAGCAGCAATATTCCTTTTGCCGCAGGTGCCACAAAAATGA
>JANMDL010000882.1:0-6789 GCA_031376295.1 Chitinophagales bacterium | reverse complement strand
CAAAATATGCCAGTAATGAGGAAGTGATGAATTTTCTTATTACCCGCAAGGCGGAAATGGTTGATACCTGGCCCGCCAATGTTAAGTTCAGCTACTGCAATACCAACTATGTAGTGCTGGCAGTACTGATAGAAAAAATAGCGGGCAAAACATACACACAGTTTTTGCAGCAGCAGTTTTTTACGCCGCTTAAAATGAATAACAGCCGTGTTTTTTGCCTGGCAGATACTATTACGGCAACGCCCAGCTTCGACTGGAAGGGCCGCCTGGTACCGTTTAATTTTCTCGATTCTTCTTATGGTGATAAAAATATTTATTCTACCCCCCGTGATTTATTGCTTTGGGACAGGGCGCTTAACTCAGGCAAACTGTTTAAGTCCGAAACACTGACGCAGGCTTATGCCCCATACAGCAACGAAAAACCCGGCGTAAAAAATTATGGGCTTGGCTGGAGAATGAATATTTACCCTAACAGCAAAAAAATCATTTTTCACAATGGCTGGTGGCATGGCAACAATGCCGTTTTTATAAGATTGATAGAAGATTCAGCCACCATCATTGTACTGGGCAATAAATTTACCAGGGCCATTTATGCAGCCAGGCAACTGGCCAACCTGTTTGGCGATTACAATATACCCGAAGAAGAAGAGGAGCAGGAAGGCAGCAAAGCAACTGACAGCATCGGTCTGCCTGGTTTTAAAACAGACCCCATGCTGTTAAAAAAACCAAAAATGAGTAAAAAAGACTCGGCACTGCACCGCCTTTTTAAAGATAAAAACAAAGCTGACTTTGAGCAGCGGGCCCGCAAAATACAGTAAGCATTGTTTACCATTGTCTGGCTGTATACCAACCCAGTTTAACCCCTGTTTACATGTTCTTTTTAGTGATTTTAGCAGAAAAATAAGGCGCTGCTTTGCTTTTTATTCCAATTATCTGTAAAAGGCCGCCAAAATTTAAGTTTATTGTCAGCATTTTGTAAAAAAGCCGTAATTTTCCGGTACCAAAAATAAATTGTTTTATGAGAAGATTTGTAACAAAAATTGCAGTGTTACTGCTATTGTTTTCTCCTTTACTTGCCCATGCCCAAACCAGTGTTTCCGGTAAAATAACCGATGAAAAAACAGGCAACGGCATACCGAATGTATCGGTGCTTGTAAAAGGAAAAAAGACCGGTACCAAAACCGATAATAACGGAAACTTTACTATTGAGGCTGCCAAAGGTGATGTACTCACCATCAGCTCTGTAGGTTTTGAATCGCAAAAAATTAAGGTAGACGGCAATACCATTTCAGTAGGCTTAACCGCTTTACAAACTGAGCTTGGTGAAGTGGTGGTAACTGCCATGGATATTAAGCGTGCCCCCAGAGAACTGGGTTTTTCTGCCTCCAATGTGGGCGGAAAAGATGTGGCCGAATCGCAACGGGATAACTTTCTGAATGCGCTGCAGGGCCGTGTAGCAGGTGCCACAGTAACACCCACAGGTGGTTTGGCCGGTGCCTCCAGCAGCATTGTACTGAGGGGCTTCAATTCACTGGCATTAAGCAACCAGCCACTGTTTGTGGTAGATGGAGTGGTGATAGACAATGGTACTTTTGATGAAACCAGCAACCAGGGTACCGGCATCGGTCTTGCAAGCGATCGCCCCAACCGTACCAACGACTATACCAACCGTATTGCTGATATTAATCCAAATGATATAGAATCATATACCATACTAAAAGGCCCGGAAGCAACAGCCCTTTATGGCAGCCAGGCAAGTTCTGGTGCCATCATCATCACTACAAAAAAATCGAGGAACAACCCTTCCAAAAAAGTAACCATCAATTATGATGTTACTTTCCGTTTTCAGGAGCTTACAAGAATACCCGAATACCAGGATGTATATCAAACTGGTAGAAATGCCGCTTTGGAAGAAAGACCTGTACTGGATAACTTTTTTGGACCACGCTATCCTGCCGGCACAAAGTTTTATGATAACATAAAAAAATTCTTTCAAATTGGGTTAACGCATACGCACAACCTCAGTATCGAATTTGGCAACAAAGAATTGTCTCACCGTATATCGTTTTCATACCTCAACTCAAAGGGAGTGGTACCCACCAACGTGTACAGGAAATTAAATTTCCGTTATGCTGCTTCGTGGAAGCCTTCCAAGTACATTGATATTGCTCCTTCCATTACTTTGATAGACACAAAGAATGACCGTCCGCTAAGGGGTGCAGGGGGCTATATGCTGACGCTGCTTTCCTGGCCCAACCATGATGATATCAGCGATTATGCCGATGCTGCAGGAAACAAAAAAACAATCTTTACCGTATCCGACCCGGTTAATGAAATAGACAATCCGCTGTTTAATGTGTACAGCAACCGCAGCCGGGATGAAAACAAACGCCAAACCGGTACACTGGCCATTAATATCCACCCGGCAAAATGGTTAGATATATCCGGCAGGTTTGGTATAGACCATTACAAAAATGATGGCTGGACTTTTTACAATCCCCAGTCAAACTATACTACTATAGCTTTAAGGGGCGCACAGGATAATTACTATGTAAATTATAATGGCTACAACCATACTATTACCACTACGGCAAGAAAATCGCTGGGCAAATTTAATGGGCGTGTAATGGTGGGTACCATGTGGCAGGATTACAGAAGGCAGGGGCTTGCTGTATACGGCACCAACGTTATAGACCTGAAGAGGAGAGATACCCTGAATACATTACCAAATACAAGAACAAGACTGTTCAGGCAAAGCCTTTACGGCCAGCCAAACTATACACTAAACAGGCAGTTTGCCTATTTTGGTGAACTGGCCATCAGCTGGAACAATGCCGTTTTCTTAAACGCAACTTACCGTACAGAAAGTTCTTCCAACCTGCCCAAAATTAACCGTACGTTCAGTTATCCCGGCGCCAGCCTCAGTGTTATATTTACGGATTTGATTCCGGGACTTAAAAACAGTAAATTTATCACTTATGGTAAGCTGAGGGGTTCATTAGCGGCCACCGCAAAAGCCAATGCCCCCTACTCCAACCAATCTACCCTTTCACTCGCTACATCAAGTGGTGGAGGTTATTTTTACGGATTCAACAACAACAACTTCTTTCTGGAACCTGAAAAACAGGAAACGTATGAATTTGGTACAGAACTCAGGTTCCTGCAAAACAGGGTAACACTCGATGCCACTTATTATAATACTACCAATAAAGATCAGATTGTGGAACTGTTCCGCTCCAGTTATGGTACCGGCTTTGTATTAAATACATTAAATGCAGCATCTACCAATAACCAGGGTGTGGAAGTAAGCCTCGGACTTATTCCCATTAAAAGGAAAGACCTTAACTGGACAATCAATTTCAATTTTGCCAAAATGTGGAACAAGGTACTGTCGCTGCCCGGCAACGTACCAGAGTTTTATAATTCTGATACCTGGTTGTACAGCAATGCAAGAGGTGGATTGGTAAAAGGAGGCTCAACCACCAGTATTACTACCTGGAGTTACCTGCGTAATAATGCAGGCCAGTTACTGATAAGCCCCTCTACCGGGTTACCCGTTTCGGATGGTACTTTTAATGTGCATGGTGACAGAAACCCCGACTTTGCACTCGGCATCAGCAATAGTGTAAGGTTTAAAAGCTGGAAGTTTGGTATGCTTTGGAACGCAAAAGTTGGTGGCGATATTTTTAATGGTACAGAACGTTTTCTTACCCTTAATGGTAAAAGTGTAAATACACTCGACAGAGAAACCCCAAGGGTTTTGGAAGGTGTATTGCGGGATGGGCTGGAAAACACAACCAATCCTACAAAAAATACCCTTTCCATAGTGCCTTACCTTAACAATGATTTTTATAAGGGTATGAGTGAAGATTTATTTATTGAAAAGGATGTAAACTGGTTGCGGATGAGCGAAATAAGCGCAACTTATACCTTCCCTGCAAAAAAACTGAAACGCTTTGACAATGTTGCTTCTTTCAGCATTTTTGCCACAGTAAACGACCTGATAATGATTACCAACTACTCAGGTGCCGACCCGCAGGTAAACGGTAATACATCTGCCACAAGGGGTGTGGGAGCATTTGGTTTTGATTACGGCAATATTGCCACACCGGTTAGTTACAGCTTTGGTTTAAGAGTAGGTTTTTAAATATTAAAACAGTTACAGATGAAAAAAATATTTCAATTATCAATAATCATTTCAGCAGCTACGCTGGTTTTCAGCTCCTGCGAAAAAAAGATAGAAGAAGCCTATCCTGTACCCAATTCTTTTTTACGGGTACCGGTAGAGCAATTACTGCAACCAGCCTCCTATTATATGGCGCTGGATCAGCAGACTGACGACCGTTTTTTGGGCGGCTATATTCAAAACTGGGCCAATATCAGTGCACTTAACCAGTGGGACAGATTAGGCTACCAGGCAGGCAGTGATAATGGCGGTGCTATATGGCGCATGCACTATTACGACCTTGGCCAGAATATGGTGAAAATGATTGAATGGGGAACTGAAGAAAAAAAGTGGGACTATGTGGGTGCAGGCAAAGCCATACAGGCATGGAGCTGGTTACTGCTTACAGATTATCATGGAGAAGTGATACTGAAAGAAGCATTTAATACCAACCTGCTCACTTTTAAATACGATTCACAGGAGGATGTGTACCTGTATGTAAGAACATTGTGCAGGGAAGCAATAGAAAACCTGAACAGAACAGACGGAGCGGTAAGTGCTGCCAACTTTGCCAAAGGCGATGCTTTTTTGAATGGCGGCGATGTGGAAAAATGGAAGAAATTTGCGTATGGCGTAATGGCCCGTACCTTCAACCACCTTACCAACAAAGCTACTTACCAGGCCGATTCAGTAATTTTTTACTGCGATAAAGCCATGCAAACAACAGCAGATGATGTTACCATTAAATTTGCTAATAGCGGGTTAAATAACGAGGCAAATTTTTACGGCCCCTTTCGTGGCAATATGGCCGCTTACAGGCAAACAGATTTTATTGTGAACCTGCTTACCGGCGCCAACCCGGCCATAACAGCCGACGACCCACGCAAATGGTACTACCTGCAGCAGGATGCCAACAATACTGCTTTCAGGGGCTTGCAGATTGCCAAAGGCGAAACAGTAATACCGAGTGGTAACAGGCCCAGAAATTTTTGGGGCAATACCAGTGCATTGTCTATTCCGCCAAACGATCTTAACTCCAAATACATTTTCAGAAACAATGCGGAGTTTCCGATTATGACAGCTACTGAAATTCATTTTATGAAAGCTGAAGCTGCCTTTAAAAAGGGAGATAAACCAACCGCATTGGCATCTTATAAGAAAGGTATTGAGGAATCTTTCAATATGCTTACTACAAGGTTTAATCAGAATATACCACCGGCCAATATGATTAACGGCACAAATTATGGGGCTTATATAAGCAACCCGGCAGTAGTACCACCTGCCGCAACCGACCTTAAGCTTACCCAGATTATGCTGCAGAAATACATTGCCCTTTGGGGGTATGGCATGCACGAAACCTGGGTTGATCTGCGCAGGTATCACTATACTGATATTGACCCTGCCACCACCCAACAGGTGTACCGTGGCTTTACACTACCCGCCGGCCTCGACCTGTTTCCTGACAATGGAGGCAAGCCGGCCTACAGGGTGCGCCCCAGGTACAATAGTGAGTATATATGGAACGTGGCCGAACTGGATCGTATTGGTGCCCGTACTGCCGATTATCACACAATAGAATGCTGGTTTTCTAAACCTTAAACTAAATTAAATATGCAAAAAAATATTATAGCAATACTTTGTGCAGGCGCACTCTTTGCAGGCTGTACAAAAAATAAGCTGGAAGAAAATAAATACTGGGCAAGTCAGCCCGGTAATGCCAATATACGCTTTATACACGCTTACAACAGTTTAACCCCATCTGCCGCTACACCGGCAGCAGGGCCTGTAGTTGATTTTTTTGTTAATGGCGTTAAAGTAAGCGGCATCGTCTCAACTACCGCTACAGTTACTGCCATAGCTTATGGTGGTCTTTTCCCTTTATCAGGCAATGGGCAGTATGTTTCTGCAGCACCTGGCGATGTAGCCATTAAAGCCGCAGTATACCGTGCACCGGGCAGCACTGCCCTGCCTACGGATGTAGTTGCCGATGGCAAATTCAACTTAGATGCTGGTAAATATTACAGCGCCTTTTTAGTAGATACCCTGCCTTTACCGGCACCGGCCAATGTAAATATTGCTGTAGTAAATGATGATGTTGCAAGGGCTAAAGCTGGTTTTTATAAAATACGCTTTGCACACATGATACCCACCACCGATACGCTGGAGATTGTATCTAAAAACAGCAATTCTGTATTACTGAGTAACATCACCTACAAAACAGTATCTAACTTTATTGAGTTACCGCTTAATACCAAAAACGATACTATACAATTGCGTAAAAAAGGAACTACAGTTGTATTAACCGACCAGCGGCCATTTTTTCCGGCAACCGAAAGAGTGTACACTTTTTATTGCAGGGGTATATATACTGCCACTACAGGTACAAGAGCAAGGGCTTTAACATTTTATCTCAATCAGTAATAAATGTATCTTAATAACGAAGAGGCTGCTCCAAAAGGGCAGCCTCTTTTTATTTGCCAAAATAGTCTGTAACATTGATAATATTTTTTGCCATTGTTGGTGTTCGTGCTGCTGACCCCGCAGCCCGGCTATCACCAACAATTGGTTTTCCGTTTCACCCGGGTTTTCGCCATCTGGTGCTTTACGTGTACACCAGGGCAAAA
>JANMDL010000856.1:0-2829 GCA_031376295.1 Chitinophagales bacterium | reverse complement strand
TTATTAGCTGTTTCCATCAATTGATACGATGGCATTTTTTGAGCTACAAAATCAAGCCAATTATCAACATAAGAAAATAGTATTTTTTCATTTGTAAACGGATTAGTTATTTCTGTTAACCCCCATTGATCAACTGTGTATTCGCCTGTGGCATCCTCATCAGAAACAGAAAAAGAAAAATTGCCCCCTGAATTAGAAACCTCTTTTGGCTTTAATACTTCTGATAAACTCAAAGCATTAAATTTGTAAATTAACCCAGCTTCATCGGTAATTTTAAATTCATATATCCTGGTACGAATATGAGATGCTGTCATATCAGATTCTAATTTTTCAATTTTGAGTTTAGAATCGCCAATCGTAACAATTTCTCCCAATTTAGAAATTACAAATTCACCGCTCCTTCCATTCAAATTGAATATAAAAATATCCTGCTGCCTGTCAGTTAAAGTCCTTCGGCTTGATTTCCATCTTTTATCCATGTTCTGTCGAAACCTGGGGGTGAAAGCAGATTCTTTTGGTGCAGCTAGTTTTAAGGGCCAGTCATCTGTTAAATCCAGTGGAAATTCAGAATATAAAAAGCCATTGGGATAATAATTATTTACGTATTGTTCGGGAGTGCATACAACCGGATACCCAGGTTCATCGGCCATTAATCCTATACCGTGATTGTACCCCCAAGTATTAACAAGTTCCCTAGGAGGAAAGGCTATGGTAGAATTTTGGTCATCTGGTTCCCCATTTTGATTTCTAATTATCGCCCCTCCGGCAATCAATGCCCATCCTTGTCCCATTGCACCGGGAAGGTCACTCACCCTTAAACCATTGCTGGAAAAATAATTGATGGAAACATTGTGACTAAGACCACTCTTGCCATCTGAAAAATTAAAAAGGGGTAAATTGAATTGAGCTGCCCCTATTTGAGCGTTAACCTGTGAAAAAGAATTATCTATTAACAGCACAAACAAACCAAGAGAGATAAATAGCTTTTGCATAACCAATTTGATTTAGATATTTATTTAAAATTGAACCCAGTTCTGAATATTATTGCTTGTGTTTTTGGAACATGTGTATTACTTAAGAAATCATAAAGAATTTGAATCTTGCCTTTAAATTTTTTCGTTGCCTGGTATTTTTTACTTATGCCGATTAAGCCAGATTGTACCCAGGGTGAATTGTTGCTTAGCTGCGCTGTCCTATTAATCGTGGTCAAATAATTTTGTTCATACCCTCCTGAAATATAAAATTGCCATTTTATTTTCCAGTCTACATAACTACGAAGACTTAACCCCTCTGTTGTTAGTTTCATATTTGTAATATTTTTCCCCAGCCCAAGTTTATAAGAAGCTCCTATGCCTATTACACTCTTATCATTAAGTTTATATCCAAGTGACAAAGCAATATCACTGGCACTCGGGAAATAAGTCGAAGATTTTGAGAACTGGATGTTTGTTCCGTATTCAATTCTTTTTAAAAAAGATTTGGTTTTATAACTGTTGGGTTTGAACGATGGCATTTCTCCATCACCTCCATATTTCGCTATCTTATCTTTAAGTTTTGTCAATTCACCATTTGCAGCTTGCATTTGCTGAGAAATAATTTGACTCACATTTGGACCGCCAGCTGACACATTAGTTTTTAGATATTGAGTCACCCCGGCCCTGGATTGTAGGCCTTGCATTAATTGAGCTTGTGTTAAACCACCGGAACCTGAACCTGTACCCTGAGGAAATAAAGAGCCAAATAAAGAATTTTGAGAAACAAATTTTTTAAATGCAGGATTTTTATAAAGAAGCGACAATGCTTTTTGTTCAATCTTTTTTTTGTCTTTTAAGATGCTTTTGTATTCTGTTATATATTGGGAGTAATAATAAACTGACTTATCAATTTTTTTAAGCTGTTTCACCATTCCATATTTTTCCAACTGCTGTCTGATTATTTCTTTACGCTCGCGTAGATAACGCTTAATATCTTCTGCTTTCTGCAATTTTCCTTCCAATACATTTAATTTACTTGTCGCATTACTTAACTTATCAGTTACCAATTTTGTTTTACCAATTATATTCTGTCCTTTTTCTTCTAAATATTTAAAGGATGATTTTAAAGTATCCAAATATGCATTATATTCTCCTTCTAAATTAGAAACAGCTTTGTCGGGCATATTAATAAAATCATTCTTTAGTTTTTCCAGGTTTTCTGTACTGTTAGCAAATATTTCTTTGATAGTCGCAGAGTCTTTCTTCAGGAGTTTACTTTTAAATTTTGCTTCTTCCTTTTCAAATTTATTTAAAGCCCTAAGTGTTTGTTTGGATAGCTTATTATCTACATCGGAAATTTTATCTGAAACAACTGAGATATATTTTTCGGGGAAATCTTTAGCTGTTTGTAAAACACTATCTAATTGAGCTTCGCAGTTATACGACGTGAAAATGATAAGAATGGCTATTAAGAGCCGGAGAATACTCATAAGGTAGCGATTTTGGTTTATCTAAACAGAGTTGTAATGTAGGGTCTTTTTTTTAAGAAGGTAGCCTTTTGCGGCTTATACGTATCAAATACCGTAGTACTACGCTTTTTAATTCTTCTTATTAAATTTTTATTGCTACTCTCAAAATTATTCGGCTTTTTATCTGAAAATATATTTTTGTAATAATGTAGTGTTTTCCTAAAAGCATTAATTAAACTCCCCGCGGCAAGCCGACGGGGAGTTTAATTGTCTAATTGGTATAAACCGATAGCGTATCCAGTAGTGACAGTAAGTTGATTACCATAACAGGGCCATAATTATTCGTGGCATAGGCTCTATAATAGGTGGTGGTGTTTGCGGTTAAT
>JANMDL010000852.1:0-3609 GCA_031376295.1 Chitinophagales bacterium | reverse complement strand
CAATCATAGATGCCGCCACCAGCGAAGCTACTTTGTCATTTTTTTGCCGGTGAATTTCTACCGTATCAAAAGCAAAATGAATAATATCGCCTTTTAAATGTTCCATCGTTGACATTCCGTTCATCTCTACCCTGTCGTGCGGATTGTACCCCACCCATCGGGCAAGCCTTTTGTCAAACAGCCGCAGCTTTCTGTCGGGATACCACAAGCCCCGCCTGATATACCTGCCGCAATAAACATTGCACCGGTTCATGGTATAAGCATTGTACTCATATTGTTTTTTTGCAGTAATGATAGATGCGGCAAGCTCCTCACTCAGCATTTCATCCGCATCCAGGCTCAGCACATAATTATTTGCCGCCATGGCCAGTACTGCATTTTTCTGCTGCTTATACCCTGCAAAAGCCTGCTGGTGCACTACTGCTCCTTTTGATGTGGCAATGGCAACTGTATTATCAGTTGAAAATGAATCCAGCACAACAATTTCATCTGCCACCGGCAAAAGCGAATCAATACACCGCCCGATGTTTTTTTCCTCATTAAATGTTATAATCAATGCCGTCAGCTTTTCCATCAAACCATCTTTATACATCAAACGTATTTATACCATGCCGGGTTGCCTTTTGGCAGGCCGGTTCCCAATTATAAACAAGGGCAAAAAGAATGCGAAAAAAACACTCCCTTATTCAGGTTCAGCACATTTTCCGATAACGAAACCACCGCAATCAATACCATAAATGCCGCAAACTCTGTATCCTTTTGCTGCCAGGCCATTGCTGTGCCACGGTACAATACAAAAAGATACAACAGCAATCCTGCTGCTCCAAAGCAAATCAGGAAATAAAGGTACTGGTTGTGCGCATTAAATTCATTTAAAAAAGACCCATACATTTTGTTTTCGTAGTATGTATCCTGCAGCAACTGCTGCTCGGCACCGCTGCCATGACCCAGTAAAGGTGCTTTTTTTACAATTTCTGCCACAACCGCCCATCGCTCCATCCTGGACTCTACCAGTTCGTTTTTTACCCGCTGCCCGGCCAGGTCGGTCTTAAGGTCGTAGATATACCGCATACGGAACGCATCAATACTAAAAAAACTAACCAGCAGCAATGCAGTGGCTGTGAGGGAAATAAACAGGTAACGCCGCCTTCGGCCCGCCGGTATCAGCAGCAAGGGGATGATGATATTGGCAATGAGTAACAGGGCAACAAATACTGCCCTGGATGACAGTTGCAGCAACCCGGTTGAAAGTAACACAATAGCTGCAATACGAAGATACAGCCTCCACCCTTTTTTTTCCGGCAAACCAACCACCAGTATCACCAAAGCAAAAGCCACATACATTGAAAGGTAAGTGGCATGTATATCAATGGGTTTTGAAAAATTATGGTTCATAAAGGCTACCGTAAAAAGAGAAGTGGCTGGCAGGTGGTAATAGCCAATAATACGAAAGGCATCTGTAAAAAGATACAGCAGGGCAACAACGATGCCAACAGCGAATACATCCAGTAAGCGGTTTTTGTACTTTTTAATAATATCAGTATTCAATACCAGTAAAACAGGCAGTATAAGCATTGCAGCCTGCCGCCCGGCAATATTCAGCGCTTCTTTTTTATCGGGCGAATATAACAAACCGGCAAAATTGAGCAGGTAAACAGCAAGCGGCAACAGTACCGGCATTGAGGCAAGCAACTTCAACTGCTTTATTCTCAATTGTATCAGGGTAAAAGCCGCCAAACCTGCAAGCGCCATCTGGCTGTAAAAAAAATCGTATGGCAGCAACAGTAAAAAGGCCGACAGCAGGCCAAAACCGATACGGCCAGCCTGTTTCGTTTCTGCATCAATATGGTTGTGTACATCCACCATCACACCTTACAAATATTTTTTAAAAAATTATAATAGCTGTCAATTACCACTGGCCAGTTGTAAAACTCACTTATTTTTTGACTGTTGGCCGTAACCATCCTTTCTTTTTCTGTTGCCGTAAAATCTTTTTTAACCAATACAGCTACATCAGCAGCCGATGAAAAGTAACAGCCATCCTGCTGCAACACTGCCTTGTTAAATTCATTGTGATGTGCAGCAATAAAAGCACCATCTGCCATGGCTTCCAGCAAAGATGGATTGGTGCCTCCCACACTGTGCCCGTGAAAATACAAGTGGCAGGCATTACGCAGGCTGTACAGCTTTGCCCCATTGTACACCGGCCCTGCAAAGCATAACCGTTTATCCTGCCCAAAGCGTTGCTGCAGTTTTTTCCCAAATGCATTACCTGTATTACCCACAATCAGCAACTGCATGGCGGAACTACTGCTGCAGAAACCTTCCAGTATCATGGCAATATTGTTCTCCGGTTCCATCCTGGCAAGCAACATACAATATTTACCCTTAACCAATCCATAATCAGTAAACACTGACTCATCACCTGTGGTCACTATCTCAGCCCCATAAGGAATATAACAGCTATCCACCGAGAATTTTTGCTGCAGGTATTCTTTTATGGCAGGAGAATCGGCAATAAAATGATTGCTGTGCCGGATGGCTAATTTTTCGGCATACAATAAAAACTGCCGGGTAAGCATTCCGTACTTGCCCCGCTTCCATTCCAGCCCGTCCATATTATACACAATTACTGGCTTGGGGGGGTAGAGCCAGTACCAAACAGAACTGCTGGTATAGCCGAGAAAGAGGATTACATCAAACTGCTGCCTGCGGGCATGGAGGATACAATTGAAATCGTACACAAACTGCCCGGCAGCACCCATCCAGCTTTTTCCATCTTTGCAATGAACGATGGTAACGCCTTTGTACATTTTTTCCTGGTAAGGATGTGTATGCGGACTATACACTGTAACACTGCAACCTTTTTCAACAAGGCCCTGCGACAGAAAAGCAGTAAGTTGTTCAAACCCACCGTAATTATTGGGGATGCCCCTTGTACCAATGATGGCTATTTTCATTGGCTTCCCCTTTTTTCTTTAAGCAGCGTGTAAAAGATTTCGGCAGTATTCTTCCATGAATATTTTTCCCTTACAACCGCCTCAGCACCTGCAATAAATTCAGCAGAAGGAGGCAATGCCAGTATCGCTTTTAGCTGTGCAGCAAAACCTGCTTCATCAGCCGGGTTAAAAGTATAAGGCTCAAAGAAAGTGAAATCTGCCATGGCAGTAGTATTGGAGCAAAGCACCGGCACCTTACACACAGCTGCTTCTAACGGTGGTATACCAAAACCTTCTGCGGCAGAAGGATATACAAAGAGGCGGCAATGCTTGTACAATTCCTCAAGTGCTTCTGAGCTGATATCTTGATAAAAATGAATATGCTTACGCTGTTCTGCTGTTAATGAACCAATCAACCGGTTTAATTCCGGCACAGCAATGCTTTCAGTCCCTACAAACACCAAAGGGATTTGCTGCTGCCACAGTTCAAGCTGCAGGTAGGTTTTCAGCAGCAGCAGTTGATTTTTGCGAGGCTCAATACGGCTCACATACAGTATAAAGTTTTCTATACTGAATTGCCGCTGTATCGTTATTACATGAGATCCGAAACCATAAGGTTTGCCATACCGTTCGTTCACAGCATTGGGTAATACCACAATGTCTTTTTGGC